>DASZVW010000115.1:0-2944 GCA_035546895.1 Polyangia bacterium | reverse complement strand
GCTGGGGGCCGGCGCCGCCGAGGGGGCGCGGGCCGCCGCCCGTCCGGCGCGCAGCCTGGCCGCGCTCCGGCGCCCGGAGGTCGACGAGCAGGCCTTCGCCTCCGAGGTGACGCCCGGGATCCGCCAGCTCATGCGGCAGCTGGGGCCGCTCCTGCGCCCGAGCGGGCAGGAGCTGGCGCAGCGGCTGGCCCGTCACGGCGTCACCCGCGCCGAGCGGCGGACGCGCGGCACCGCCCCCCGGCCGCTGTTCGACGCCGTCGCGGCCGAGCTGGGGGTCGGCGACTTCGAGCTCTACGTCAAGGACCTCCCCGCCGCCGCCGGGCCCATCCCGCTGCGCGCCGAGCCGGGGAACCCGCCGGCGCTGGTGATCGGCGCGGCGCTCGGTGAGCTCGGCCCCGCGGCGATGCGGTTCGCCGCCGCGCGGGCGCTGCGCCTCACCGCTACCCACCTCGACGCGCTGCTGGCGGTGCCGCCCGAGGAGGCGGGCGCGCTGCTGGTGGCGATCGTCCGCCAGTTCGTCCCCGACTTCCAGCACCCGGAGGTGCGCGAGGCGCTGGTGGCGGCGGAGGCGGCGCGCGCCGAGCGGGCCATCCCGCGCAAGCTCAAGCCGCAGCTGATGCCGTTCGCGGTGGAGAGCGCGGGCCCGTTCGACCTGGCAGCGCTGCTGGCGGCGGTGCGCGACGGCGCCAACGCGGTGGGGCTGCTGGCGGCCGCCGACCTGCCGGCCGCGCTCTCCGTGATCCTGGAGCTCGGGGGGACGATCGTGACGCCGCCGCCGGCGGGCGGTCCGGGGCTCACGCGGGCGGCCGTGGGCGCCAGCGCCGAGGCGATGAATTTGCTGCGGTTCGCCGTGTCGGACGCCCACGACGACCTCGCCCGCGCGCTGGAGTCGTGACGCGGCGGCGTGATAAGTTGGCGGGATGCCCGTGGGAGACGCCAGTCCGCCGGCCGCCGACGATCCGCTGATCGGCACCGTCGTCTCCGAGCGGTACCGCATCCTCCGCAAGGTGGGCGAGGGTGGGATGGGGGCCGTCTACCAGGCCGAGCACGCGCTCATCGAGAAGCGGGTCGCGCTCAAGATCCTGTTCGCCGATCTGACCCGCCGCCCCGACCTGGTGATGCGCTTCCTGCAAGAGGCGAAGAGCGCCTCGCGCATCGGGCAGGAGAACGTCATCGACATCTCCGACTTCGGGCAGTCGCCCGACGGCCTGGTCTACATCGCGATGGAGTTCCTCGAGGGCGAGGACCTGGGGCGCACGCTGAAGGCGGAGAAGCACCTGCCGTGGCTGCGGGCGCGGCCGATCCTGATGCAGATCACCAAGGCGCTGCGGGCGGCGCACGCCAAGGGGATCATCCACCGCGACATGAAGCCGGAGAACGTCTACCTCATCCAGAAGGAGGGGCGGCCGGACTTCGTCAAGGTGCTCGACTTCGGCATCGCCAAGGTGGTGAGCGCCGACGAGAACGACGGGCCGCGCCTGACCCAGACGGGGATGATCTTCGGGACGCCCGAGTACATGTCCCCCGAGCAGGCGCAGGGGCATCCGCCCGACCACCGCGTCGACGTCTACGCGGTCGGCTGCATCATGTACCACATGCTGACCGGCGCGGTGCCGTTCACCGCCGACAGCTTCATGGGGATCCTGACCAAGCACCTGCTCGAGCCGGTGATACCGCCCCGGCAGCGGCGCCCGGAGCTGGACATCCCCGCCGACGTGGAGGCGGTCTGCCTGCGCGCGATGGAGAAGGAGCGCGACAAGCGCTACCCGGACATGGACGCCTTCTACAAGGCGCTCGGCGAGGCGGGCGGGGTCCCGTTCGAGCCCTCCAACGTCTTCCTGCCGCCGATGGCCTCGCTCAAGTACCCGCGCCTCACCGAGACGAACCAGGTCGCGGCGCGCGAGTCGAAGACGGCGATCTCGGTGTCGCCGCCGGCGCGCACGTTCGAGGACGAGCGCCCGCAGCGCGCGGAGGCGGCGTCGGCCGGGATGGCGCCGGCGGTGAAGATCGGCCTCGGCGTGGCGGGCGCGGTGGTGGTGGCCGTCGTGCTGGCGCTCGCCTTGCGCGGCGGGCCCGCGGCGCCCTCGGCGACGGCCGCGGCTGGGGCGTCGCCCGCGCGCACGCCGGCGACGATGGCGGGACCGAAGCCGGGCGCTCCCGCCCCGGCGACCCAACCGCCAGCGGCCGCCGCGGCGCCGCCGGTCAACGCCGCGGCCGCGACCGAGGCCGCGCCCGCCGGCGAGACGGCGGAGAAGCCGGCCGCGCACGCGCACCACCACCACGAGGGCGCCGAGCCGTCCAAGCCCGATCCGCTGCACCGCAAGATCGACGTGCCGGCCGAGCCGACGCCCGCCGAGCTGAAGAACCCGTTCAGCACGCCCTAGGGGAGCCCGTGCTCGGATACCCGGTCGAGGTGAGCGCCGAAGCCGCGGCCGCGCACGCCGCAGCCCTGGTCGTCGATCTGCACAACGACGTGCTCACCAAGCTGACCCACTCGAAGTACGACTTCGCGCGCGAGCACGGCTCGGCGGCCTTCTACAACCCGCTGCGCCTCGACCTCGACCTGCCGCGCATCAAGCGCGGCGGCCTGGGCGCGCTCGGCTGCCTGATGTTCTCCGGCTTCCGGATCGATCCCGGCCGGCGGCGGTTCTGGCGCCAGCTCGAGCGGGCGCGGGCGCTGGCCGCCGAGCTGCCGGAGGCGCTGGTGCTGGCGCGCAGCGCGGCCGACATCCGGGCCGCCCACGCGGCGGGGCGGGTGGCGCTGTTCCTGGGCGTCGAGGGGAGCTACGCCATCGACGACGACGTGGAGGGGGGCGTGGCGCGGCTGGCCGAGGCGGGCGTCATGTTCCTGGGGCCGCTGTGGGAGCGGGACAGCGGCGCCGGGACCTCGTGCCGGACCGACGCCGGGCTCGATCGCGGGCTGACCGAGTCGGGGCGGCTGCTG
>DASZVW010000114.1:0-6075 GCA_035546895.1 Polyangia bacterium | reverse complement strand
CGGCCCCCAGCGCGCCGTCGACGCCGCCGTGGGCCAGCAGCGCCGTCAGCTCGGTGGCGAACACCAGCCCGCCGTCGGGGAGCTCGGCGTAGTAGAGCGGCTTGATGCCGCAGCGGTCGCGCGCCAGCAAGAGCCGCTCGCGCCCGGCGTCCCAGACGGCGAAGGCGAACATCCCGTCGAGCGCCGCCACGCCGTCCGGGCCGTGCTGCTCGTAGTGGTGGACGATGGTCTCGGTGTCGCTGCGGGTGCGGAAGCGGTGCCCCTGCCGCTCGAGCGCCGGCCGCAGCGCCTGGAAGTTGTAGACCTCGCCGTTGTAGCTGATGACGACGGTGCCGTCCTCGTTGGCCATCGGCTGCACGCCCCCCTGGAGGTCGATGATCGCCAGCCGCCGGTGCCCCAGCGCCACCTGCCAGGGGCCGGCGGCGCCGCGCCAGCTCCCCTCGCCGTCGGGCCCGCGGTGCGCGATCTGCCGCAGCATGCGCGGCAGCGCGGCAGGGTCGATCTCGCGCGCGACGAAGCCGGCGATGCCGCACATCGCTCAGCGCTCGGGCGGGAAGCCGACGCGCCCGGCGATCGCGTAGGTGGTGTGGCGCTGCGACTCGACGTGGGTGCGGATGATGAGCTCCGCCAGGATGCCGGTCCCCAGCGACTGCACCCCCATGAGCGCGCTGGTCACCGCGATCATGAACAGCGGGTTCCGGTGCACCCAGACGCCGAGCGAGAGCTTCTCGTACAGCACGAACGCCGAGAGCAGGAAGGCCGCGGCGATCATCAGCGCCCCCAGCCCGCCGAAGACGTAGATCGGCTTCATCTGGTACCGGCGCATGAACCAGATGGTGGTGGTGTCGAGCATGACCTTGATGGTCCGCACCAGGCCGTACTTCGAGCGCCCCGCCACCCGCGGGCGGTGGTTGACGACGATCTCGCCCACGCGCGCGCCCAGGCCGTCGGCCAGCACCGAGATGAACCGGTGCTGCTCGCCGTAGAGCGGCATCTCGTCGGTCAGCTCCTTGCGGTAGACCTTGAGCGAGCAGCCGAGGTCGTGGATCCGGGTGCCGGTCACCCGGCGGATGAAGCGGTTGGCGATCACCGACGGGATCCGCCGCAGCAGGAAGCCGTCCTTGCGGTCCTTGCGCCATCCGGTGACCAGGTCGAACCCGTCGTTGAGCTTCTCGACGAGGCGCGGGATGTCGTGCGGGTCGTTCTGGCGGTCGGCGTCCATGGTGACCACCAGCGCGCCGCTGGCCGCGCGGAAGCCGGCGTCGAAGGCCGCCGACTGGCCGGTGTTGCGGCGCAGGAAGATCCCGCGCAGGTAGGGGCGCTCGGCGGCCGCCTGGCGGATGACGGCCGCGCTGTCGTCGGTGCTGCCGTCGTCGACGGCGATGATCTCGAACGACTTCCCCATCGCCCCCAGCACCTCGGCGATCTCGTCGAACAGCGGCAGCAGGTTGTCGCGTTCGTTGTGGATGGGGAGGACGATGCTGATGTCCATGCCGGGGAGGGCGGCGAGCGCCGGGCTTCCGTTTATCATGCCTAGCGCCGGTTTCCAGCGGCCGGGATCCCGGAGGCGGGCTCCCAGAGGCCGCGCACGGTGGCGGTGGAGCGCGCCTCGGCGCCGCTCGGCGCCCGCCCGTACGCCGACAGCGGCACCAGGACGAGGGCGGCGAGCGCCAGCGCCAGCGCCAGGTGCCCGGCCGCCCGCCGGGGGCGCGGGTCGTCGCCCGCCAGCGCCAGCGCCAGCGCTGCCGTCACCGCCAGCGCCAGCGGCGCCATCGCCCAGAGGCCGCGCAGCCCCAGCAGCCACCCGAGCCCGTACGGCGTGTAGCCGGCCGCCAGCAGCGGGAACGCCAGGTCGAACACCGGGTTGTCGAACGACTCCGGGTAGTGCGGGTAGAGCGCGCCCGAGACGACGTTGAGCAGCACCGAGGGGATGACCAGCCCCGCGACGGCCGCGGTGAACCAGCGCCGCCGGCCGAACCGCGGCCACAGCTGGATCAGCGGCAGCAGCAGGAACGGCACCACGGTGGCGATGTAGCGGGGCCCGGCGCACCAGCCGGCGCGCCAGTTGCTCATCCCGGCGTTGAAGAGGACCATCGTCACCGCGATGGCCAGCACCAGCGCCGCCTCGCGCCGCGGCCCGCGCGCCGCCAGGAAGGCCGCCCCCCCGAGCCCCAGGAGCAGCACCGGCGAGAAGGCGAACAGCCCGTAGGCGGGCGAGACCAGCAGCGCCGGGAAGGCCGCCGGGTGCGGCCACGACAGCCCGTCGTACCCGACGCGGTGGTCGTTGGCGGCGAAGTAGGGGTTCTCGATGTGCGCGTACGGCAGCGTCCACGGCCGCCCGAACAGCGCCGTGTGGTAGGCGCCGAGCGCGATCGCCACCGGCAGCGCGCCGAGGATGAACGGCACCACCCCCCGCCGGTGGCGGACCGCCGCGTAGACGGCCAGCGCCAGCGCCACCAGGATCGCCTGGTACTCGAAGGCCACCGCCAGCCCGGCCAGGAGTCCGGACGCTCCCAGACGGCCGGCGACGGGCGACTGGCCGGGCGTCGGGTCGGCGTCCAGCAGGATGAAGGCGGCGAAGGCGGCCGCCGCGGCCAGCGCGTGCCCCACGAACATCCCGCCGTAGGGGTAGAGCATCGTCCCCAGGCCGAGCGCCACCAGCAGCAGATCGCGCGCCAGCGCCGAGCGGGTCTTCCGCTCGACGTACCCGGCGAACAGCCAGAAGAACGCCAGCATCGGCAGCTTGACCGCCACCAGGCGCAGCCAGAAGGTCGCCGCCCGCTTGTCGGGCGCCGGCCAGCCCGCCGCCGCCCGCAGCTCGGTCTCGGCGAACAGCACCGGCACGCCCAGGAACGTCACCCCCGGCGCCTTGCTCGAGTAGAGGTGCCGGGCGTTCTTCGCCTTGTCGTTGACGTACCCCCACTCGCGCTGGACGGCGTCGATGTCGAGGACGTGGTGGGCCACGATGGCGCGCGTGGCCCACACCCGCACGTTCTCGTTGGGGTTGTTGAGCCGCTCGAAGTACGGCGAGACGACGAGGTAGGCCGCCGCCACCAGGAACCAGGACGCGCGCGCGCGCAGCCGGCTCCGCGGCCCCTCCCCGATCCGGCGGTAGGGCTCCATCCCGTGCCGAACCCTATCAGGTCGGGCGCCCGGTATCGAAACCGTCGGTCTAGCGCTTGGCGGCCTTGCGCGGGCCGAGGCGCTCCTCGAGGCGGTCGAGCTCCGACTCGAACAGGTTCGAGGCGAACGGAAACAGGGCGACGTTGGCGGCGCCGGCCATGAGCGCCGGCTTCTCCACCTCGTCGGTGACGGTGGCGGTCCCGGCGATCACCCGGCAGCGGCGCTGGGCGCGGCTGGTCAGGCTCGACAGCACCCGGCAGGCCTCGAAGGCGTGGACGTTGGCGACGCCCAGGTCCAGGAACACCAGCTCGGGGCGGTAGCGCTCGGCCAGGCAGATCCCGATCGGAAGGCCGGTGGCCACCAGGCCGTTGACGTCCGCGTGCCGCCCCAGCGCCTCGCCGAACTCGAGGCGCCCTTCGCCGTTGCCGGCGACGAGCAGGACCACGCCGCGCCCGCTGGCCTCGAACTTGGAGCCGTCGAGCGCGAACAGCGACGCGTCGGTCGCGACTTCTAAGGGTTCTACCCGGGGTCCGCCCTTCTTCTTCTTGCCGTCCTCGGGCCGGCCCGCGCCCGCGAGCTGCCGGTGCGCCTGCTCGACCGTCAGGGTGCCGGAGGCCATCGCCACCAGGAGCATCGTCTCCACGTCGAGCGCGTCGGCCAGTCGGACCAGGTACTCGGCCCGGTCGACGTACATCTGGCCCTCTTTCCAGCGAACGGCGCGGGAATGCTCGAAGCCGAGGATGTTCGCGAGATCCCTCTCCCGCGTGTCCGGCCCACGCAGCTCCCGTAGACGCTCCATACAAAACTTCCAGAGTTCCTTTGACGGAGGATGTCGAAGCATTTTCATCGCTGTGTTGCCCGCTGCGGCGCGATCACTGTAGGCAACTGAGAATCGATTGCAAACCCAATGGAACTACACGCATTTTTCTCGGGGAATTTGGATAAGTAAGCCAAAATCCAGTCGCGATTTGTAGTAATATAACCGAAACTTGCGGCTGCGGCCGCCCGCCACGGGCGCACCATGGGCGGGACCTCCCTGCTGGTGGAAACGAGCTGCGATTCTGCTCACGGGTTTCCTTGAACTTCCGGGCCCTTCGGGCCCGAAAGGTGGGCACGCCCCCGGGAAGACGCCAGCCCCCCTTTTCAGGTTTTCGCCGATGGTGCCGACAGGTTTTTGCTGACGATGACTCGAACCGTTACTCTGCCGTTCTCCGCATGCGCCATACGCGATTAACCGCCGGGATAGGGACCCTCCTCGTGCTCTCGGCCGTGGGGTGTGGCATCGCGATCCGGCGCGACCTCTCCGCGATCCCGCCCGGCCAGGTCGGGTTCGACGACATGTGCGGCCTGCAGGACTACTTCGACGCGCTGGAGATCAAGACCGCGCCGGCGCCGCGGGTGGTGAGCGCGCTCGACCTCGAGGGGGAGAGCGGCGGCAAGGTGATGCACGGGGGCAAGGAGCGGTACGCCTTCGACAACGACTTCCAGCTCAAGCACCTCCGGCGCGTGCTGAGCGAGAACTGGAAGCGGCTGCCGGACGCGCTGGCGACGGCGAACGAGGTCGAGATCGAGGTTCACTGGTCCGAGAAGGCCGGCACCAAGCGGGTGGTGACCGATCAGGACGCCGAGGTCTCGGCCGGCGGCCAGACCTGGCCGCTCCCCTACCACCCCTGCCTGTCGGAGCTGATCTACGGGGCGCCGCTCTATCGCCAGCGCCGCGAGATGTGGGGGCTGCCGCTCCCGGGGCAGGTCGCCACGGACGGCGGCGCGGACGCCCTGCCGCCCATCTCGACCGGCCCCCTGGTCGGCGGCGACGGCGGCGCGCCTGACGGCGGCCCGCCCGACGCCCGGCCACGCTGATCGCAGGCTTACGATCCCAGCCAGAGCTGGACCAGGCGCGGCCCGTCGAACAGGTAGACGAGCGCGCCCAGCGCGAGGAAGGGGCCGAACGGGATCTGCGCCCGCTGCAGCGGCTCGGCGGCGCCGCCCCGGCGCCGGAGCCACACCACGACCGGGAGGCTCACCAGCGCGCCCGAGAGCGCGCCCACGAACACCACGAACGGCAGCGCCTGCCAGCCGAGCACCGCCCCGATGATCGCCAGCAGCTTGCCGTCCCCGAGCCCCAGCCCCTCGCGCTTGAGGACGTAGAAGTAGAAGTCGGCGATCAGCCGGAAGAACAGGTACCCCGCCGCGGCGCCGATCAGGCGGGCCAGCCAGCCGGCGCCGTGCGCGCCGAAGGCCGCCAGGTAAAAGATCGGGATGGCCGGCAGGGTGATGACGTCGGGGAGCAGCTTGGTCGCGAGATCGATGGCCGACAGCACCAGCAGGACGCCGGCGAACGCGAAGTAGCAGGCGAAGCGGGCCAGCCGGACGGCGGCCACCTCCTCGGGCAGGGCGGCCACGAACGTCCACCACAGCGCCGCCGCCAGCAGCGCGGCCAGCGCCTCGACCAGCGGGTAGCGCGGCGAGATCGGCGCCCGGCAGGCGCGGCAGCGGCCGCGGAGCAGCAGGTAGGAGAGGATGGGGAGGTTGTCGAACGGGCGCACCGGCGCCGAGCAGCGCGGGCAGTGCGAGCCCGGGCGGACGATCGACTCGCCGCGCGGGACGCGGGCGATGACCACGTTGAAGAAGCTCCCCCACACGGCGCCGAACAGCCCGGCGGTCGCCGTGGCCCAGCCGGAGGAGAGAAAGGCCAGGCCCTCACCCATGCGCGTCGATGCTAAGGTTCGAGGGGCCTTGAAGGGAAATTATGTTGCCGCGCTGGCGGTCTCGTTCCTCGCGCTCGGCGCGGGCGCCTGCGGCCGGCACCGCGGCACGGCCGAGCCGCGCCCGGCCGCGCTCGCCGAGGCGGTCCGGCCGGCGTTCCTGGCGGACGCGTTGCGGAAGCTCGGCGGCGCGCACTACCACGCGGCCTTACGGTACGCGGTCGGGCGCGCGGGCGCCACGCCCCTC
>DASZVW010000113.1:0-3238 GCA_035546895.1 Polyangia bacterium | reverse complement strand
ACCACCTTGATCCCCGAGAGGTGCTCCTGCAGGAAGGTGTTGAGGCGCGCCAGCTTGAGCCGGATCTCGCGGAAGGCGTCGCGCACCCAGCGGCGGAAGAAGGTGGCGATGCCGAACAGCACCGGCGCCGCCGCCATAGAGAACAGCGCCAGCTTCCAGTCGATGCCGAAGATCGCCACCAGGATGAAGCCGAGGCGGACCACGTCGCCGAGCAGGCTCACCAGCCCGGAGGCGAACATCTCGTTCAGCGCCTCGATGTCGCTGGTCATCCGGGTCATGAGCCGCCCCACCGGCGTGCGGTCGAAGAACGACGCCGACAGCGACAGCACGTGCTGGTGGACGCGCGCCCGCAGCGTGTTCATCCCCCGCTGGCCGAGGAGCTGGGTGAGGTAGATCTGCGCGAACCCGGCGCCGTACTGGCCGAGCAGCGCGCCAAGGTAGAGGAGGCCGAGCCGCCCCAGGCCGGGGAGCCGGCCGACCGCGATGTGCTCGTCGATCGCCTTCTTGAGCAGGTACGGCTGCGCCACCTCGAACCCCGAGATGAGCGGCAGCAGCGCCACCGCGACGGCCAGCTCGAGCTTGTAGGGCCAGACGTAGCTGAAGATCCGCTTGAGCAGCGTGCGGTCGAGCGCCTTGCCGAGGACCTCGTCGGCCGGCCCGCCGCGGCGGCCGGCCCCGCCGCCGCCGAGGCCGCGCCCGCTCACGCCGCCCCCGACACGGCGAGCGCCTCGGCGTCGAGCTCGGTCCGGTAGAGCGAGGCGTAGAGGCCGCCCGCGCGCAGCAGCTCGGCGTGGGTCCCCGTCTCGGCCACCCGCCCGCCGTCCAGGACCAGGATCCGGTCGGCGTCCTTCACCGCCGCCACCCGGTGCGAGATGAGGACCGAGGTGCGGCCGGCCAGGATCGGCTTGAGCCGGGTGAGGATCTCGCGCTCGGTCTGGGCGTCGACCGACGACAGCGAGTCGTCGAGGATCAGGATCCGCGGCTCGGCGGCGAGCGCGCGGGCCAGCGCCACCCGCTGCCGCTGCCCGCCCGACAGCGTCAGCCCGCGCTCGCCGACCACGGTATCGTAGCCGTCGGGGAAGATGGCCAGGTCGGGGAGGAGGCCCGCGGCCTCCGCCGCCCGCTCGATCCGCGCCAGGTCCGGCGCGCCGCCGGCGGCGGGCGCGATCCCGAACCCGATGTTCTCGGCCACCGTCGCCGAGAACAGGAAGGCGTCCTGCGGCGCGTAGCCGATCTGGGCCCGCAGCGTGCGGAGCGGGATGGTCGTCAGGTCGTGGCCGCCGATGCGGACGGCCCCCGGCGCCACCTCCTGCATCCGCACCAGCGCGTCGACCAGCGTGGTCTTGCCGGCGCCGGTCGGCCCCACGATCGCCAGCGTGGCCCCCGCCGGCAGCGAGAAGGAGATCCGGTCGAGCAGCCGCCGCCCGTCGACCTCGACCGACAGCTCGCGCACCTCGATCGACGGCGCGTCGATGGTCAGGTCGGCGACGGTGGCCGGCCCGTCGGCGATCCGCGGCGGCGTCTCGAACAGATCGCGCACCCGCGCCCAGGCCGCGATCCCCCGCTGCCAGATGCCGATGATCCAGCCGAGCGCGATGGTGGGCCATGACAGCAGCACCAGGTAGGCGTTGAAGGCCACCATGGCGCCCACCGTCATGCGGCCGAGGATCACCTCGCGCCCCCCGGCCCAGAGGACGATCAGCGTCCCCGCGCCCCCCAGCACCGCGAACAGCGGCGACAGCGTGCCGCGCGCCCGCACCAGTGCCAGCGAGCGGCCGAGGTACTCGTCGTTGAGCGCCCGGAACCGCGCCTCCCGCGTCGGCTCCAGCGTGTAGTGCTTGATGACCGCCACGCCGGCCAGGTCTTCCTGGATCGAGGTCGACATCACGCCGAGCTGCTCTTGGATGGCGCGGCTGGCGCTGTACATCATCCGCGACGACAGCCGCGCCCCGGCCAGCAGCAGCGGGTAGGGGATGAGCGCCCACAGCGTCAGCCGGGGCGACAGGTGGATCAGCAGCCAGAGCGTGGTCACGTAGACCAGCGCCGTGTTGCAGAGGTTGAGCAGCCCGGGCCCGAACAACATCCGCACCGCCGACAGGTCGTTGGTCAGCCGCGACATCACGTCGCCGGTCGGGTGCCGCCGGTAGAACCCGGCGTCGAGGCCGAGGAGGTGGCGGAAGACGTCGCCGCGCAGGCGGTACTCGACGTTGCGGCCGGCGTTGAAGATGAGGATCCGCGACCAGGTGCGGATCATCGCCTGGCCGGCGGCGAAGCCGGCGATGAGGAGGGCGTCCCGGACCACCAGCGCGTGCAGCGCCCGCCCGCCGCCCGCCCCCCGGGCGCCGGTCCGCAGGGCGTCGATGGCCCCCTTGATGAGCCAGGGGATGGTCAGCGCCAGGGCGTTGGTGGCGGCCAGGCAGAGGCAGCCACCGACGATGCCCGCCAGCTCGGGCCGCAGCCGGGTGCGGATGGAGGCGGCGGGCGAAACCGAAGCGGTCGACGGCACCGCGGAAGTATCCGTGATTCCGCCCGGATCGTCCCCTATCTTCGCGATTGAACCGCCGAAAGCGGCGGGTCTATAGTCGATAGTCTTTTTCCTCCTTACGCTGCGCCCGTCAACATGACCACCACCGTTTCGACCGCGCTCGCCGCCCTGCAGCTCCGCCCGGACGACCGCCAGGCGTTGCAGGATCTGAAGGCCGTCCACCCCGGCAACGGGGCGGGCATCGACGCGGAGGCGCTGTCGTCGGCGCTCTCCGCCGCGCGCCGCTGGCACCGCGAGCACGCCGACTTCCAGCTCGTTCTCGAGCTCATCGATCTGGAGCTGGGGTTCACCACCGCCCCCGCCCGGCGCGCCGATCTCCTGCACGAGAAGGGGCGTCTGCTGTTCGACGAGCTCCTGCGCGACGAGGCGGGCCAGGCCGCGGTCCGCCAGGCGCTGGAGGCGGTCGCCGGCCACAAGCCGTCGGCCGAGTCGCTGGCGCAGATGACGCTGGTGCGGGCCAACTGGGAGCCGATCTCCAGGCGCTACCTGCAGCAGGCCGAGGCGGCGAAGGATCCGACGCTGGCCTCCAGCCTCCACGGCTCGGTCGCCGAGTTCTATCTCAAGTACCGCCCGGCCGGCCCCGAGGGGGAGGCGGCGTTGCGCAAGAGCCTGGAGCTCGATCCGGCGAACCGCCGCTCGGCGGCGCACCTGGAGCGGATCCTGCGCGAGAGCGGGCGGCGCGAGGAGCTGCTC
>DASZVW010000112.1:0-1757 GCA_035546895.1 Polyangia bacterium | reverse complement strand
CGCCACCTCGGCGCCGGGTGGCGAGACCAGGAGGACGATGTCGCTCTCCGACGGCAGCGGCTCTTCCGTCTTCACGAAGGCGCCGCCGCGGCCGATGTCGCGCAGGACGCCGGTCTTGTCCTGCAGCACCCCCTGGACCTGCCACATGACGGGGAGCTCGACGGGGAGGCGCTGGTGGCGCCGGGCGACCATCTCCTCCGAGTCGCCGCGGGCGACGCCCAGCAGGTAGTCGCGCGCCTGCGTCTCGGTCTCCAGGAACTCGATGCCGATCCCCGCCTTGACCTTGGTGCTGTGCTTGCCCGGGCGGCGCCAGGCGACGCGGCCGCGGATCAGGGTCGGGCTGCGGCGCCGGCCCAGGCGGATGGCGACCGTGACGGGCTCGCCGATGGCCAGCAGCCGGCGGGTGGGAAAGAAGATCCCCCCGTTCTCGAGCTCGGGCAGGAACCGCTCCAGGAAGGCAGCACCGGTCGGAAAATGTGCCTTGAGGATGGTCATGTGGGGAACTGAAGGTTCTATCGTATTACGAAGAACCGAAGTTTTGTAAAGTGCATTGCAGAGACGCGGTGGAAACGTCGGATTTCGATTACGTATTGCCCCCTGAATGCATCGCGGCGTCGCCGGCGGCCAAGCGCGACGACGCCCGCCTTCTGGTCATGGATCGGCGGGATGGGGGCCGCAAGCACGCCCGCTTCCGCGACCTCCTCGACCACCTGCCGGCACGCTCGCTGCTGGTCCTCAACGACACGCGGGTCTTCCCGGCCCGGCTGCGCGGTCACAAGCCGACCGGCGGCGCCTTCGAGCTCCTGCTGACCCGCCGGGTGTCGGGCGAGGAGGCCGCAGGCGGCTTCGCCGAGACGTGGGAGGGGCTGACCCGGGGGCTCGGCTCGGCGTCGGCGCCGCGCGTGCTGGAGGTGGGCGGCGTGCGCGTCGAGGTGGTCGAGCGGCGCGAAGCGGGGCGGGCGCTCCTGCGGCTGACCGGCCCCGGGCGGTCGTTGCTGGCGATCCTCGACCAGGTCGGCGAGGTGCCGCTGCCGCCGTACATCGAGGCGGCGCGCAAGCGGGGCGGCACGCCGGCGGTCGACGACCGCGCGCGCTACCAGACCGTGTTCGCGGACGAGGCGGGCGCGGTGGCGGCGCCGACGGCCGGGCTGCACTTCACGCCCGAGCTGCTGGCGGCGGCGCGGGCGGCCGGCCACCAGATCGCCTTCGTCACCCTCCACGTCGGGCCGGGGACCTTCCGGCCGGTCGAGGCCGACGACCCGAGCGGGCACCGGATGGACGCCGAGCACTTCCGGATCTCGCCGGCCGCCGCCGAGGCGATCGCCCGCGCGCGCGCCGAGGGGCGGGCGGTGGTGGCGGTCGGCACCACCGTGGTGCGGACGCTGGAGGCCGCCGCGCGGGCCAACGGCGGCGCCGTGGCGGCCGGCGCCGGGGCGACCGATCTGTTCATCCTGCCGGGCGCCCGCTTCCAGGTGGTCACCGACCTGGTCACCAACTTCCACCTGCCGCGCTCGACGCTGGTCATGCTGGTGGCCGCCTTCGCCGGGCGGGAGAACGTGCTCCGGGCCTACGCCGAGGCGGTGGCGCTCGGCTACCGGTTCTACAGCTACGGCGACGCCATGTTCATCACCGGGGCCGCCGCCTGATGGGCGCGGGCACTTTCCGGGTGACGGCGCCGGCCGGCCGCGCCCGCACGGGGACGCTGGAGACCGCGCACGGCGTGGTGGAGACGCCGGTGTTCATGCCGGTGGGGACCC
>DASZVW010000111.1:0-4436 GCA_035546895.1 Polyangia bacterium | reverse complement strand
GCGCCCGGCGGCGTGCCGCAGGAGCGCGCCTACGCCTGGCCGTCGCTGGCCGCCCGGCTCGGCCCCGGCGCGCTCAAGGCGCTGGTGTTCGCGCGGCTCGCCGCCGGCGGGCCGTTCGTCCCCGGCCTGCGGGACCTCGAGCCATGAGCGACGCCGCGCGCGCGCCGCTCCGGATCGGCGTAGTCTGCTTCTCGACCTTCGGCGGCAGCGGCGTGGTCGCCGCCGAGGTCGCCGCCTCGCTGGCCCGGCGCGGCCACGCGGTCCACGTCTTCAGCGACGACGTCCCCGGCCGCCTCGATCCCGGGCAGGCGAACGTCAGCTTCCACCGGGTGGCGCCGCCCGACTACCCGCAGCTCAGACACTCTCCCTACACGCTGGCGCTCACCTCGAAGATCGTCGAGGTGTCGCGGCGCGAGCGGCTGCAGGTGGTGCACGCCCACTACGCGCTCCCGCACGCGGTCAGCGCCCACCTGGCGCGCGAGGTCCTGGCCGCCGACGCCGGCGGGCGGGCCGCGGCGCCCCGCCTGGTGACCACGCTGCACGGGACCGACATCACCCTGGTGGGCAGCGATCCCAGCTTCCTGCCGCTCACCCGGTTCTCCATCGCCGCCAGCGACGCGGTCACCACCCCGTCGGCCTGGCTGGCCCGCGCCACCCACGAGACGCTGGGGGTCCCCGCCACGGTGGCCATCGCGGTGATCCCCAACTTCGTCGACGCCGACCGCTTCCGCCCGGCCGAGCCGCCGCGCGCGCTCCCGGCGGCGCCGGTGGTGGCGCACGTCTCGAACTTCCGCCCGGTCAAGCGGGTCGGCGACGTGGTCGAGGTCTTCGCCCGCCTGCGCGCGGCCCGCCCCGCCCGCCTCCGCCTGGTCGGCGACGGCCCCGAGCGCGCGCGCGTGGAGGCCCAGGTCCGGACGCTCGGCCTCGCCGACGACGTCGAATTTCTGGGCGAGCGCGTCGACTTGCCGGCCGTCCTCCGGGAGACCGATCTCTTCCTCTTGCCCAGCGAGACCGAGAGCTTCGGCCTGGCCGCGCTGGAGGCGCTGGCCGCCGGCGTCCCGGTGATCGCCTCCGCCGTCGGCGGCCTGCCCGAGGTGATCCCCGAGGGCGAGGTCGGCTTCCTCTGTCCGCTCGGCGACGTGGAGGCGATGGCCGCCGCCGCCCGCCGCCTGCTCGACGACGGCGCGCTGCACGCCCGCCTGTCAGCCGCCGCGCGCCGGCTGGCCGAGACCCGCTACCGGGTCCAGCCGGCGGTCGACCGCTACGTCTCGGTCTACCGCCGGGTCATCGGCCACGAGGCCGGTTAGGCCTTCTTCTTCTTCCACTCCTCGAGGGTCTTCTTGATCTCCCCCTCGAGGAAGAACATCGGCGACTTCTTGCCGAGCTCGTAGGCGTGCTCGCCGGTCGCGCGGGCGTTCTTGAAGTCCCCCTTGGCCGCCTGCAGCTCCGCCTTGATCCAGACGTTGAACCAGTCCTCTTTCAGGGCCAGCGACTGATCGACGTACTTCATGCCGGTGTCGTAGTCCTTCTTGTTCTCCAGCATGTAGCGGGCGGCGTTGGCGTAGGTGCGCCAGGTGTTGTCGATGGCGTTGTTGATGTTGGCCAGCGCCTGGGCCGAGGTCCCCACCGTGATGGGGATGGCCAGCCGCAGCTTGTCCCACTCGAGATCCAGCGAGGCCTTGTCGTCGGTGAAATCGGTGATCAGGTAGGCCAAGCGCTCGCGGAACGGCGCCGCCTTGGGCGTCACCTGCACGCGCAGGAGATCTTCGGACTCCTTGTAGTCGCGCCCGACGCCGTTCTGGTCGGCCTTCTTGTTGAGGATGACCGTCCAGGCCCCCTTGGTGGGGATGACGAAGAAGGCGTAGCTGCCGGCGGGGACCGGCTTGCCGGCGAAGGTGACGTCGCGGCTGAAGGTGAGCTTGGTGGCGTTGTTGGCGCCCGCGCGCCACATCTGGTCGTAGGGGACGACCGCGCCCCAGATTTTGCGCCCCTTCACGCCGGGGCTGCTGTAGTCGACCGTGATGTCGGTGAGGCCGACGGTCTGCACGACCTTGGCGAACGGGCTCGGGCGCGGCAGCTCGAGATCGGCGCGCGCGCCGCCGGCGAGCGCGCAGACGAAGGAAGCGGACGCGAGGAGGACGGGGAGTTTCATGGGCCCGAAAGTTACGGGCTCATCCGGAAGCGCGCAAGCGCCGCGCGCGCTACGGCTGGACGCAGTTGCCGGCGGTGAGGATGGCGTTCACGCACTGGCTGACGACGCTGTCGGCGGCCCCGGAGTTGTTGCACTGGAGCGCGCAGTTGTTCGCCGAGCCGCAGGGATAGTGCGTATCGAGGCACATGATGACGTTCTTGCAGTTCATCGACTTGTCGGCGCCGTTCTCCATGCAGGTGCTGCAGGACGAGCCACCCGCCGAGTAGCCGTTCATCACGATGGTGTCCGCGCAGTTGGCGCCCACGGCACCGCCCGCGCCGCCCGTCCCGGTCGCGCCGCCCGTGCCGACGATGCCCCCGGTCCCGGGCGTGCCCCCCGTGCCGACGATGCCGCCCGTCCCGGTCGCGCCGCCGGTGCCGATGATCCCGCCGGTCCCGGTCGCGCCGCCGGTCGCCCGGCCGCCGGTCCCGGTCGCGCCGCCGGTGCTCACGATGCCGCCGGTCCCGGTCACGCCGCCGGTCGCCCGGCCGCCGGTCCCCGGCACGCCGCCGGTGCTCACGATGCCGCCGGTGCCGGGCATACCGCCGGTGCTCACGATCCCACCGGTGCCGGGCACGCCGCCGGTCCCCGTCACCACGATCCCGCCGGTGCCGGTCGCGCCGGTGTTGCGGAAGAGCTCGTCCGGGCCCTGGCAGGAGGCGCCCCACCAGGCGGCCACGCCGCCGAGCAGGCCCACGAGAACGAAGCGCCCCACGGTCAAACGATGCGTCGGCATAAGCGAGGTTCCAATATTACCACCGCGGGCGGGCGCCCGGGAGACCCCCGGCGCGCGGTCCGCCGGCCGCGGCGCGGAAACCGCGGCCCCGCCGCCTCGCGACGGCGGGGCGCGGCGGCGAGCTACTGCGCCGGGCAGCCCTTCTTCTTCGGGTTCTTGCAGCAAGCGACGGCCGTCTTGGCGTCCTTGGCCTTGGCCTTGGCGTCGGTCACGTCGGCCTTCTGCTTGTCCTTGATCGGCTTCTCGCAGTCGGTCTTGTCCTTGCCCTTCTTGTCCTTGCAGCTCGACAGATCGGGCTTGGCGCTGGCGGTCTTCACCGCGGCGTTGGCGTCGTCGAGCGCCTTCTGCTTCTCGGTGCAGTCGGGCTTCGCGGGCGCGTCGGCGGCGAGCGCCATCGTTCCGAACGTCATCATTGCAGCGGGGATCAGGGCCATCAGCATCCGTTTCATCTGTCGTCTCCTTTGGGTGGCTAGGTCAGTACGCGAGGTGGAAGTCGTTGTCGGGATCGGTCTTGAATTCGTTCAGGTAGGGCGAGTAGGTCCGGACCCGCACGCGCCGCTCGGCCGGCGAGAACTGCAGCAGGCGCAGGTAGCCGCCGCCCCCCAGCGCCTGCATCTGGTAGTTGGCCAGGATCTGGTGGACGGTCGTGCCGTCGGGGCGCGCGCTGTCGAGCCGGCCGACGCCGTCGCCCAGGTCGTGGCCGCAGAGGACGAACAGGATGTTGTCGTTGCGCACGACCAGCTTGCGCCAGATCTCCTCGCCGTCGTTGACGCTCCCCGGGACCCGGTCGTCGAGGTAGCGGTGCGGGTTCCAGAGCTGCTCGGGGTGCCCCAGGTGATCGAAGCGGGCGTTGTCCGAGGCCAGGTAGGCGTGGGTGACCACGATGGCCGGGAGCGTGGCGTACCGCTTGGCGACCCGATCGGCCCAGGCGAGCACGGCGTCGCGCGGCCCGAACTCCAGCGACAGGATCAGCCAGGGGCCGCCCGGCGCGGGGACGATCTCGTAGCGGTTCTCGATCCGTCCCGGCTCGTAGAGCCCGGTCGACGGCGGCGCGAAGTAGCGGTCGATCAGCGTCCGGCGCGTGATCACCTGGCCGCTGCGGTCGTAGTCGTGGTTGCCGGAGCTGAGGATGTAAGGGACCAGGCCGTCGAGCGTGTGCAGCGAGCCGGCGGCGCGCGCCCACTGCGCGGGCTCGTCCGCGTCGACGATGTCCCCCTCGTGCAGCACGAGCGCGATCTTCTGGTCGCCGGCCTCGCGCGCGATCCAGGCGATCTGCGCGTCCAGGATGTCCGGGTGCGCGGCGGCGTAGTACTGGGTATCCGGTAGAGCCACCAGCGTGAAGTCGGGCCCCGAGCTTCGCTGATTGGGGGCGATCACCGACGGGGAGATCCCGCAGGCGCCGCCGCCGGCCAGCGCGGCGAGTGCGAGCGCCGCCCACGCCACCCGACAAGAAAGCGAACGTTCGCGGGTCGACCGTCGCGGAATGAGACGCGCGCCGGCCGCCGGGCG
>DASZVW010000110.1:0-3665 GCA_035546895.1 Polyangia bacterium | reverse complement strand
GCCGCCTCCAGCGCCGCGTCGACCAGGCTCCCCACCGTGGCCAGCTCGAACCGCGGGGCCAAGGGGCGCGCGTAGTTCATGAGCCGCCGCACCAGCCCCTCGACGCGCGTGATCTCCCGATCGAGCGCGCGCGCCGTCTCGATGACCGGCTCACCGCCCGGCGCCGCCGTCCCCTGGCGCTCGAGGAGCTGCGTGGCCGCCTTCATCCCCGCCAGCGGGTTCAGGACCTCGTGCGCCAGCTTGGCGGCCAGCTCGCCGACCGCCGACAGCTTCTCGCTCTGCACCAGGCGCCGGCGGTGCTCGAACAGCGCGGCGTCGGTCTCCTCCAGCTTCTCGATGATGGCGCTCACCTGATCGCCCAGCGTCTCCAGCGCGGCGCGCCCCGGGGCCAGGTGGATGCGGGTCCGCTCGGCCGCCGACTCGACCTGCACCTCGAGCTCGGTGATCGGCTTGGTGATCCGGCGCGCCCACAGGAACCCCACCAGGAGGCTGGCCACCGCGCCGGCCACGCTGGTGGCCACCAGCACGTCGGCCAGCCGCCGCACCGAGCGCTCGGCACCCGCCAGCGTCGACTCGGCCTCGGTGCGCGCCCCCCGCCCGAAGTCGGCGAAGAGATCGCGCAGCCGCTGCGCCTGCGCGTGGTTCTGCAGCAGGGCCGCCTTGGCCTCCGCCGGGTGGCCGGCGTCGTAGAGGGCGACCGCCTCGCGCCGCGCGTGATCGTAGGCGGCGTACTCGGACTGGATCTGGTCGAGCAGCCGCTCCGAGTCGGCCCCGCCCACCTTGCCGTGCATGCGGCGGAGCCAGGACTCGAACGCCGGGCGGTTGTGCTCCAGCTCGGCCAGCCAGGCCCGGTTGCCGGTCAGCAGGTATTCGGCCACGAACCCCTTCTGATAGAGGAAGGCGCTCATCGCCGAGGCGTCGTCGATGAGCGCCAGCTGCCGGCTGACCGCGATGCGGGCCACCGCCGAGGCGTTGCCGAGCGAGAAGAGGCCGACGGCGCAGACCACCCCGACGGCGATCGCCGTGCCCAGCGAGGCCAGCGCCAGCCGGGCGGAGAGCGCCGCCGAGCGCGATCTGCGCATGCCGCGCAGTCTAGCGCACGATCAGATCGTCGCGGCGGTTCTTGGCGTGCGCGTCGTCGTCGTGGCCGGGGTACTTGGGCCGCTCGGAGCCGTAGCTGACCGTCTTGACCCGGCCGTTGGGCACGCCGAGGTGGACCAGGTAGGTCTTGGCCGCGCGCGCCCGCTCCTCGCCGAGCGCCATGTTGTACTCGGTGGTGCCGAGCTCGTCGCAGTTGCCGTCGATCTCCAGCTCGCCCGACCGCTTCCCCTTCACCTCCTGCGCGACCTTCTGCAGGGTCGCGTGGGCGTCGGAGCGCAGGGTGTAGGAGTCGAAGTCGAAGTAGATGGCCGGCTCGCTCGCCTCCTGCGGCGGGGCGGGGGCCTCCGCCGGCGGATCGGGCGGGGGCTGGCGCGGCTCGACGCGCGCCGCGACCGGCGCCGCGGGGCGGGCCGGGGGCGGCGTCTGCTCGTGCGAGCAGCCGAACGCGCCGAAGCCCAGCAGGCTCAACACGACCGCGAGCGGATGAACCGAAGACCATGCCGAATTCATGACGAACCTCCCGAAGGTGACGGTGAGACCAAGGAAACTTCCACGAACGACCAGAACTGACTCCGCAGCACCCGGAGGCGCTCGAACGACTCCTGGCCGTTGATGGAGACCAGGTACTGCAGCTTCGAGAGCAGCGTCGCCGGCTCCCCCCGGGTCAGAAGGTTGCTCGACGGCTGCACGACGGGGCGCGCGCGGTCCCCCTCCCACACGACGTGGCCGACCACGATGAAGTCGCCTCCGGTCTTCTGCCTGGGGTGGAACCGCGCCTCTAACACACGCAAGGTGACCGCCGGGATGTGCAAGGGGTGTGCCCCCGAGGGGCCGCCGCCCGCGCGGGGCCCGGCCCGCGGCCGGTTAAAGGAGTGTGCGGGGGGCCGGCCGAGCGGCGGATTCGTTGACGCTGCGACCGTCGCGGGTCTCGTGATATGGATGGCCTCGGGAGGTCGTCCAATGCTGCAGCGTGCGCGTCATTTCTTACTGGTAGGACTTTTGACGACGTCGGCCTTCGGGGTGCTGGCGCTGGTCCCGCGCCCCGCGCTGGCCGGCGGCCGCATCGTGGTGAGCGACGCCGCGTTCGGCTCCTACGCCTCCGAGAAGGAGATGAACGCCGCGCTCAAGAAGCAGGGGAAGACCACCTTCAAGGGCGGCGGCTCCTGGCAGCTCAACATGATGATCTTCCTGGGGAGCGGCACCGGCGGCAACAAGATCAACATCGTCTACTACGACGTCTCCAAGCACCCGCCGGATCAGGTCAACTTCACCGAGGTGGGGGTCAAGCCCGACCAGAAGATCGTGCAGCTCAACGACCAGGCGATCTCCTCGGACATGGGGTTCGTCAAGGGGCACAAGTACGAGGTGCGCGCCACCCGGGTGATCGGCGGCAAGGAAAAGGTCTACGCCAAGACCACCATCACCCTGAAGTGACGGCGCGGTGACCGCGCGGGCGCGCGCGATCGCGGTCGGCCTCCTGCTGGGCGGCGCGGCCGGCTGCCTGCGCGCGCCGCGGCCGGGGACGCTCGACGCGCAGGCGGCCTGGCGCGACCCGCGGCGGCCGCCGGCGGAGCGGGCCGCCGATCTGGTGCGGCGGCTCTCGCCCGCCGAGAAGATCGGGCAGCTCATGACCGCCGCGCCGGCCATCCCGCGGCTCGGCGTCCCGGCCTACGACTGGTGGAACGAGGCGCTGCACGGCGTGGCGCGCGCGGGGCGGGCCACGGTGTTCCCGCAGGCGATCGCGCTGGCGGCGACCTTCGACGAGCCGTTCGTGCGGCGGGTGGCGGCGGCGTTCTCCGACGAGGCGCGCGCCAAGTACAACCTCGCCCAGGCGCGCGGCGCGCGCGGGCGCTACCAGGGGCTGACGTTCTTCTCGCCCAACCTGAACCTCTTCCGCGACCCGCGCTGGGGGCGCGGCCAGGAGACGTTCGGCGAGGACCCGCTGCTGGCGGCGCGGATGGGGGTGGCCTTCATCGACGGGATGCAGGGGGACGATCCGCGCTGGCTGAAGACGGCGGCGACGGCCAAGCACTTCGCGGTCCACAGCGGCCCGGAGGCGACCCGCCACGTCTTCGACGCCCGCCCGAGCGCGCACGATCTGGCCGACACCTACCTGCCGCAGTTCGAGGCCGCGGTGCGCGCGGGGCGCGTCGCCTCGGTGATGGCCGCCTACAACCGCGTGGGCGGCGTGCCGGCGGCCGCCAACCACTGGCTGCTCGAGGAGACGCTGCGCCGGGCCTGGGGGTTCGGCGGCTACGTGGTCGGCGACTGCGGCGCGGTGAGCGACATCTACGCCACCCACCGCGTGGCGCCCACGCGGGCGGCGGCGGCGGCGGCGGCGCTGCGCGCGGGGACCGATCTCGACTGCGGCGGCGCCTACGCGGCGCTGGGGCCGGCGCTCGCGCAGGGGCTGGTGAGCGAGGGCGATCTCGATCGCGCGCTGGTGCGGCTCTTCACCGCGCGCTTCCGGCTGGGGATGCTCGACCCGACGGTGGAGACGCCCTGGTCGCGGTACGGCGAGGCGGAGATCGACACCCCGGCGCACCGGCAGCTCGCGCGCGAGG
>DASZVW010000109.1:0-2914 GCA_035546895.1 Polyangia bacterium | reverse complement strand
CGTCCGGCCCCGGGCGCCCCGCAGCACGCGGCCGCCGGCGGCTGGCGCGGCGGTGGCGGCGGCCCGCACCCGGGCGGCGGGCACGGCAACGGATTTCATCGCTAGGAGCAGGTGACAGTCATGGAGAAGCGACGCGGATCGATCGAGCTCGCCGGGGGCCTGGCCGCCGGCCTCCTGTTGCTGGCCGCGGGGTGCCACAAGGGGACGGGGGCCGCGCCGGCCGCGCCCGCGGCGGCGGCCCACGTCGACGGGACGCCGCACACCGACGCGGTCGAGAGCGCCTGGCGCACCGCCGGGCTGGCGCCCGAAGGGTTCGCGCCGCTGCAGCCGGTCCCCTACGGCGCCGCGTACTGCGAGGAGGGGCGCGTGCAGAGCATCGACACGCTGGTGTGCGAGTACCGCGATCAGGACGCGCTGGCCAAGGGGCAGGCGGGCTTGATGGACCAGTGGGGGCGCGAAGGGGGCCACACCGGCGTCGCCTATCACCAGAAGCTGACGATGATCGCGGTCGTCGATCGCGCCCGTCACGATCCGAACGGCAAGATCATCCATCAGGTGATCGACACCTTCCGCAAGCTGTGAGGCCGCGGTGGCCGGCTCGAACGACGGCGATGACGATCGGGCGTTCGAGGAGGCGATGCGCGGCGCGCGCCGGATCGCGGGGGGCCCGCGCCGCCTGACCGGTGCACCGCCGCCGGCGCGGCGGGTGGCACCGCCGCCGGCCGGCCCGCCGCCGCCGTTCGAGCTCGAGGCGCAGGGCGACGCCGTCTCGGGGCGCGCGCGCGACGTGAGCGCGGCGGTCCTGCGGGCTTTGCGGCGCGGGGAGCCGGCGCCCGAGGCGCGGATCGATCTCCACGGGCGCCGGCGCGAGGAGGCGCTGCGCGCGGCCGAGCAGTTCCTGCTGCGGGCCCGCGCCGAGGGGCGCCGCGCGGTGCTCTTGATCCACGGCCGCGGGCAGAACTCCGAGGGGGGCGAGCCGGTGCTCCGCCCGGCGCTCGCCGCCTGGCTGGCCGGCGCGGCGGCGGCGCGGGTCGGGGTGATGGCCTTCGCGCCGGCGCCGGCCCGCGCGGGCGGCAGCGGCGCCACGCTGGTCCTCCTGCGTCGCTAGACGCGCGGCGTGGCCCCGGAGACGCGCGGCGTGGTCCCGGCTTTCGCGCCGCGCCGCCCTCGGGGGCGCGACTGGCTTGGAGAGCCGGCGCGGGTCATATAGAGTCCGTCCCTCCAAATCACGGAATTCACATTCGAAAGAACGGGAGAACGAAATGAGCACGCGCATCGCCATCAACGGTTTCGGTCGGATCGGTCGCCTCGTGTTCCGCGCCCTGCACGAGCAGGGGCTGTTCGGAAAAGAGGTCGAGGTGGTCGCGGTCGGCGACATCGTCCCGGCCGACAACCTCGCCTACCTGCTGAAGTACGATTCGGTGCAGCGGAGGTTCGGCGGCCAGGTCGACTCGAAGAAGTCGGGGGCCGACAAGGAGGCCGACGACGTCCTCACCGTCGACGGCAAGGAGATCCAGGTCGTCAGCGCCAAGTCGCCGGCCGAGCTCCCCTGGAAGAAGCTGGGCGTCGAGTACGTGATCGAGTCGACCGGCCTCTTCACCGAGGCGGAGAAGTCGAAGGGGCACCTGGCCGCGGGCGCCAAGAAGGTGATCATCTCGGCGCCGGCCAAGGGCGAGGACATCACGGTGGTCATGGGCGTCAACCACGAGAAGTACGAGGCGGGCAAGCACAACATCGTCTCCAACGCGAGCTGCACCACCAACTGCCTGGCGCCGGTCGTCCACGTCCTCCTGAAGGAGGGCTTCGGCCTGGCCGAGGGGCTGATGACCACCGTGCACAGCTACACGGCGACGCAGAAGACGGTCGACGGGCCGTCGCGCAAGGATTGGAAAGGCGGGCGCAGCGCCGCCATCAACATCATCCCGTCGTCGACGGGCGCCGCCAAGGCGGTCGCGCTGGTCTGCCCGGAGGTGAAGGGGAAGCTGACCGGCATGGCCTTCCGCGTGCCGACGCCGACGGTCTCGGTCGTCGACCTGACCTTCAAGACCAACAAGGCGACGTCGATCAAGGAGATCAACGCCGCGATGAAGAACGCCAGCGAGAGCTACCTCAAGGGGATCCTCGGCTACACCGAGGACGAGGTGGTCTCCTCGGACTTCATCCACGACGAGCGCTCCAGCATCTACGACGCCGGCAGCTCGATCGAGCTGAACGGCAACTTCTTCAAGCTGGTGAGCTGGTACGACAACGAGTGGGGCTACAGCCACCGCTGCGTCGACCTCCTGTCCTACATGATCAAGAAGGGCTGACCGCCCTCGACGTTTGACCTCGCCCGACGAGGCCCCAGGCCCCGGACCGCCGCTCGTGACGGCGGTTCGGGCGCCGGACGTCCCGTGTGATCGACTCGACCGTACATCGGTCTTCGGCCCTAGGTGACGCTGTTGATGCCGCCGCCGAATCGGGCGAAGATGTACAAAAAATGATGGCGCGCGCCGGCCGCGGAGTCCTGGTCCCGAGAGCAGCTCTCGTCTTCGTTTTGGCCGGCGTGGTCTTGACCGTGGCGGCGCCCCGGCGCGCGGGCGCGCAGGAGGACGCCCGGGCCTACAACCAGAAGGCCACCGCGGCGTTCGCGCTCGGCAAGTACGCGGCGGCGGCCGAGTACTTCGAGAAGGCGTTCGAGCTCAAGCCCGATCCGGCGCTGCTCTACAACGCGGCCCAGGCCCACCGGATGGCGGGCAACAAGGAGCGGGCGCTGGCGCTCTACCAGAACTACCTGCGCGTCTATGGCGGGACCCCGGGGGCGCGGACCGACGTCGAGAAGCACATCGAAGAGCTGAAGAAGGCGATCGATCACGACCGCGAGGTGGCCAACTCGCCGCCGACCAACACCGAGCCGCTGTCGAACGGCCAGGCC
>DASZVW010000108.1:0-1669 GCA_035546895.1 Polyangia bacterium | reverse complement strand
CCAGCGTGGCGGCGATCGGCGCCCGCCGCTCGGGGCCGAGGTCGAGCATCACCACCTGGTTGCCGGCGTCGGTGGCCACCGCCAAGAGCTTGCCGTCGGGCGACAGGTCGGCCGCCACCACCTTGGCGTCGCGCACCGCCTGCGGGAAGGCGCGCGGCTCGCTGCGCGCGGGGTGGAGCGGCGAGGCGGTGTCGACCAGCACCACGTCGTTGGCGCGCACCACCGCCAGCACCGGCGCCCGCGCCGCCGCCGCCAGCGCCAGCACCGGGCCGCCCTGCCCGCCCAGCTCCAGCCGGTAGACCACCTTGGGGGCGCGGGGCGCCGGCAGGTCGAGGACCTCGATCGCCTCGCCGTCCACCTCGGCCACGTACCCCGCGCGCCCGTCGCTGGAGATGGCCAGCCAGCGCGCGCCCGGGACCGGGGTGGCGCCGGCGGCGATGGGGCCGTCGGCCGTCAGCTCGGTCCAGCCGATCTGGCCGCTCCCCGGCGACAGCACGGCGGCGTAGCGGCGGATGGTCAGCGGGCGCTCGCTCTTGCCCACCTCGTTGCTCACCACCAGCGGCTGCGTCCCGGCCGGCGTCCCCGCGGGGACCCGCACCACCAGGCCGCCGTCGCGCGTGCGGCCGAGGACCGCGGCGGGCCGGCCGCCCACCTCGACCGTCGGTTGCCGGCCGAACGAGCTCCCCCGCACCCACAGCGTCTCGCCGATGACGGCCACGCCGTCCGACGGCTCCATCGCCAGCGGGCCGGAGAGCGTCACGTCGCCCCCGCCCACGTCGACCACGGCGCCGATCTCCGGCGCCCGCGTGGTCTCGGCGATCTCGAACGGATCGTCGATGACCGTGTAGGCCGGCGCGCAGCCGCCGGCGTACGTCGTCAGCGCGATCCCGACGGCGACCAGCGTCGCCGCCCGCTTCACAATGGCCCCTCCGTGATCTGGAAGCCGATCAGGTTGTTGGGGACCAGCGGCAGCTCCTCGTACTTGGCGATCACGTTCTGGCCGGCGTCGAGCACCTGCACCTTGGAGAGCACCAGCATCTGCACCGGCCCGTTGGCCGGCATGCAGGCGGCGATCGTCCCGATGACCTTCGAGCCCGAGTCGTACTCGAACGTCGTCCGGTGGCTGACCATGTCGCGCAGCTTTTTGTAGTCCATGATGCCGCGCAAGCTACCACAACCGGCCGGGCCCGCGACCGCCGGAAGCGGCCCTTCCGCGCCGGCTAGGGGTGCCCCGGCGGGAGCTCGCCGCCGCCGGGCGCGCCCATGCCGCCGCCCATCATCGGCGCGCCCCCGGCCAGCGACTCGGTCTCCTTCTGGACCTGGTCGAGCGCCAGCTTGACGTCGCGCGCGCCCACCTCGACCTTGGGGAGCGTCCCGAACACGTCCCCCTTCTCGTGCGTGAGCGGATCGCCGTCCTGGTCGATCCGCGCGCTCAGCGTCAGCTCGCCGTCGAAGGGGCCGTTCTGGAATGGCATGTCCGCGGCCGTCAGCTCGAACCGCAGCGGGAAGCTGGTGGCGGGGAGCTTCTTGACCGCGATCAGCGTCCCCCGCGCGCTCGGGTTGTCCGAGATCCGCCGCGCCACGAGGTACAGCGTCCCCGCTTTCGGGCGGACCTTGCTGACCGACGGGGCGAGGACGATCGCGCCGCTGATCGACCCGCCGGCGCCGG
>DASZVW010000107.1:0-2975 GCA_035546895.1 Polyangia bacterium | reverse complement strand
CGGCGCGGCGCGCGTTGCGCACCGCCGTCCGCTGCAACGAGACCCACACCCGGCGCTTGCGATCCGGCGAGCTGGAGGTGGCGGGCGTGCGGCGGAGCAGCTCGATCCCCCGCTCGGAGATCGGATCCAGCCCCGCCTCGTTGCGCAGCCGGGTCATCGGAAGATGTCCTCGCGGCTGTGCCGCTCCTTGACCAGCCGCCAGAACTCCTTGCGCGCCTTGTGCAGCCGGGTCCAGACGGTGCCGAGCGGGATGTCCTGGATGCGCGCGATCTCGTCGCCCGAGTACCCCTCGATCTCGAAGAGCACGAACGTCGTCCGCAGCTTCTCGCTCATCTTCTGCACCAGGCGCTGGAGCTGCCGCCGCGTCTCCGCCTCCTCGTAGCGCTGGGCCGGGTTCGCCGCCGCGTGCGGCATCTGGCTCAGATCGACCTCCTGCCGCCGGACGACCAGGTTCTTGAACCAGGCGCGCCGCCGGTGGTCGCGCACGGTGAGCTGCGCGATCCGGTACAGCCAGCCCGCCATGTTGCCGCCGTCGAACCGCGGGAGGTTGCGGCGCACGACCAGGAAGATCTCCTGCGCCAGGTCCTCGGTGTCGGACATGGGGACGCCGAGCGCGTAGAGCCAGCGCACGACGTCGTCGAACCAGCGCTCGTACACCTCGCGGAAGTCGATGTCGCGCCCCAGCGGACCTCGCGCCGCGCCCGCCGCCGCCGACGTGGGCCGCGCGGCGCCGCCGGAGAGGACCTTCAGCGGCGGGCGCTCGTCACGCCGCTGGTAGAGGACGAGTTGCGCTTGCATCTGCCCGACGATCATGGGAGCCGCCGGGGGAAAACTTTCATGCGCCGGGCGCGGCGCCCGCGCCGTCGTCGTTGCCGTGACCCGCGCATCGCGCCTCCCTTCAAAGATGGGCGCCGGGCGCGAGAACCTTCGGACGGCGCGCGAGCGTCGGCGAAGCTCGATCTCGGCGCGGCGAAAGCCCTCCGTCGCGGAGCGGAAAACGCGCCCGCGGAGCCACTATGATGGGCCGGTGCCGCTCCTGGGACTCACGCTCACCCCCGCCGGCGAGGCGCGCCTCGCCGCGCGGCCGCCGCAGCTCCCGATCGCCGACGTCCAGTCGGTCCGCGACGTCGAGCCCGGCCGCCCCGTGCGGCTCCTCGACGCCCGCGGCCGGACCCGCGCGGCGGGCGTCGCCGATCCGGAGAACGAGCTCCTGCGCGTCTGGTCGCACGGCGACGACAGCCGCGCCCCCGACGCCGCGTTCCTGCGCGGCAAGCTGGCGACGGCGTTCGCGCTCCGCCGCACGCTGGGGCTGGCCGACGGCGAATCGGCCTACCGGCTGGTCAACGGCGAGGGGGACGGCCTCTCCGGGCTGGCGGCCGACGTCTACGGTCCCTTCGCGGTGGTGACGGCGCTGTCGCGCGGGCTCCTCGGCCACGCCCGGCTGCTCGCGCAAGCCGCGCTCGAGGTGCTGCCGGCCGCGGGCCTGCCGCTCGCCGGCGCGGTCCTCAAGACGCGGCTCAAGGGGAGCGGCAACGCGCCCGAGCGGGCCAAGGACGACGTCCTCGGCGAGACGCCGCCCGACAAGCTCGTCGTCCGCGAGTCGGGCGTCCCCTACGAGGTCCACCTGCGCGGCGGCATCAACGTGGGCCTCTTCACCGACATGCGCGAGCACCGCGCGGGGCTGGCGCGCTTCGTGCGCGGCAAGCGGGTGCTCAACACCTTCGCCTACACGGGCGCGCTCTCGGTGGCGGCGGCGCGCGCCGGGGCGGCGGCGGTCACCAGCGTCGACCTGGCCGCCGGGCCGCTCGCCTGGGCGCGCGCCAACTTCGCGCTCTCCGGCCTCGATCCCGCCGCCCACCGCTGGGAGGTCTCGGACGTCTTCCGCTTCCTGGAGGCCGAGCGCGCCCGGCGCGCCGTCCACGACGTCGTGATCCTCGATCCGCCGACGGTGTCGGGGGCGCGCGCGGCGCTGTGGGCGCAGAAGCGCGACTACCCGGAGCTCATCGCCGCCGCCTGCGCCGTGCTCCCCGAGGCGGGGGGCCACCTCTGGATCTCGTCGAACACCCACCGCGGCCCCAGCGTCCTCAAGCACGTCGACGCCGGGATGGCGCTGGCCAAGCGCGAGGCGCAGCTCCTCGAGCTCGGCGGCCTGCCACCCGACTACCCGACGCCGCTCCACTGGCCGGCGGCGCGCTACCTCGAGGTCTGCCAGGTCCGCGTCGGCCCGTCGCTCGGCGACTGAACGCGGCCGCGGCCCATCAGAAGTAGCCGCCGGCGACCACGGCGTCGTCGGTCACGGTGGCCAGGATCTGCGCGCCCGCGGGCGTCGGGTGGACGCCGTCGGAGCTGTCGGCGCTGCTGGTCGGATCGAACGCGCTGTCGTAGTGGTCGACGAGATAGACGGGCGAGGTGGCGGTCGAGCTCGCCGACGCCCAGCTCGGCGTCACCGCCGCCGCCAGCGCGGCCACGTCGGCGAGGCAGCTCGTGCAGCCCGACGGATCGAGCTTGATGATCTTGGAGACGAAGAAGACGACGTCGGGGTTCTGCTTGCGGAACTCGGCCAGCACCGCCGCGTAGGCCGAGAGGATCGTCGAGGTGGCGACGCCGTCCCAGACGTCGTTGGTCCCGAAGTGCATCAGCACGATGTCCGGCTTCTCGGCGGCCCAGCTCTGCAGCTCGGCGTAGCTGCCGCACCCGCTGCTCTTGGTGCAGGCGCCGCGGGTGCTGTTCTGGGGCAGGTAGGTCACGCCGTAGCCCGCGTGCCCCTCGTCCTTGACCGAGCTGGGGGCGCCGCTGCCGCACGCCTGGTTGGTGGTCACCGTGCCGACGAGCTGGAAGTTCGTGTGGTGCCCGGCCATGAGCGCGGCGTCGGTGAGCTGCGGGTAGCAGGTCGTCCCGGTCACCGAATCGCCGAGCATCATGACCTTCCACGGCCCGGTGTGGGCCACGCCGCCCGCCCCGGAGGCGCCGCTGGT
>DASZVW010000106.1:0-2166 GCA_035546895.1 Polyangia bacterium | reverse complement strand
AAGAAAGAGCGGCAGGAGTTCAAGTACCTCTTCTTCCTGCGCCGCGCCGATCAGCCCCGCTGAGCGCGCCGGCGCGCCAGCAGCGCCGCCAGCGCCAGCAAGCAGAGGACGCCGAAGAGGTCGCCGATCGCGCCGTAGAGGCCGCCGCCCGGCAGCATCGCCAGGTCGCAGAGCAGCGCCGACGGCGGGGCCTCGGGCGCGGCCGCGGGGTCGACCGACTCGGTCTTGGCCAGCACGCGGCCGGCGGCGTCGATGTGCGCGCTGACGCCGGTGTTCACCGCGCGCACCATCTCCAGCCGGTGCTCGACGGTGCGGAACACCGCCAGCGCCAGGTGCTGGTACGGCTCGGCGGTGCGGCCGAACCAGGCGTCGTTGGTGATGTTGACGAAGGCGTTGGGCCGCAGCTTGGCCACCCGGCGCGCGAACGCCGGCAGGATGTCCTCGTAGCAGATGAGCGGCCCCAGCTTGAAGTCGCCCGCCGCGGTGTGGAGCGGGAACGAGGCCGGCTCCGACCCGCGGCTGAAGTTCGAGGCCTCGGGGAAGATCTTCGTGAACCAGGGGATCTGGTCGTAGAAGGGGATGTACTCCCCGAACATCATCAGGAAGACCTTGTCGTAGCTGCCGGTGGCGTTCCCGGCGGCGTCCATCATGAGCGCGGTGTTGTAGGGGAAGCGGTCGGCGCGCTTCTGCGACGGCCCGACCGCCCGGGTGACGGCGCCGAACAGCAGCGGGGTGTCGAACCCGCGCCGCACCATCCGCCCGTCGTCGAGCGCGAAGTCGCGCGCGAACGTGCGCGGCAGCGTGTAGGGGTAGGACGACTCGGGCCAGACGATCAGCTCGGCCCCCTGGCCCTGGAGCTCGGCCGAGACGTGCTGGTGCAGCGCCAGCAGGCGCGCGAACTCGTCCGGGTCCCACTTCTCGAGGATGCCGACGTTCGCCTGCACGAGGCCGGTGCGCACCTTGGGCGCGGCGGCCCGGCGCAGGTCGGCCTGGTGCATCCGCAGCGCGCCGTAGCCGAGGTCGGCCACGATCAGCGCGCCGGCGATCGCCAGCGGCCGCCAGGCGGGCCAGGCGCGGGCCGAGGCGGCGAACAGGGCGTCGGCGAGCGCGCCCCCCAAGGCCAGCATCAGCGCCGTCACGCCCAGCGGCCCGGTGAGGTCGGCGATCTGGATCAGCACCGGGACGAAGGCCTGCGAGATCCCCAGGTAGTAGGGGAAGATCTGCGGCATCAGGAGCTCGACCACCACCATCACCAGGGGCGCCAGCAGCGCCAGCGGCGCCCCCGTGCGGTCCCAGGCGCGCCGGAGGCCCCAGGAGAAGAAGGCGAACGCCAGCCCCTGGTAGGCGACCAGCAGCGCCATGATCGGCAGCGCCTCGACGGCCGCCATGTGGCCGAACCGCTCGAGCAGCCCGTCCATCCAGTAGAAGCCGCCGGCGTTGGCCACCGCGCCGGTGAGCCAGCCGTAGAGGAAGGCGCGCCTGGGCGTGGCGGCCACGCGCGCCACGTAGATCTGCGGCACCATCGCGATCCACATCAACGGCCACAGGCCATAGGTGGGGACCGCGAGGAAGAGCAGTACGCCGGCCAGCAGCGACCACCCCAGCCGGAGCCCGACGACGCGCTTCATTCAGCCGATGTCGTAGCGCAAAAGCCGCGCCTCGAGAGGACCATTCCACAGCCGGTGCGAGACGTCCGGCTTGCGGCGGACGGCGCGCTCGAGCGCCGGGTTGCCGGAGAGGAGGATCACCCGCCAGCCGCCGAGCCGCTCGAACGCGCGCCCCATCGCCCGGTACAGCGCCTCCAGCTCGACCGGCTTGAGCCGCTCGCCGTAGGGCGGGTTGGTGGCCAGGGTGCCGCGCGGCCAGCGCCGCTCGAGCGCCGCCACGTCGGCCTCCACGAAGGTGATCCCGTCGTCGACCGAGGCGGCGGCGGCGTTCTGGCGGGCGGCGGTGAGCGCGCGGGCGTCGACGTCCGCGCAGACGATGGGCGGCGCCTCGGCCGAGAGCGCCGCGCGCGCCCCGGCGTCGGCCTCGGCGCGCAGCCGGGCGAACGCCGCCAGCGCCTCGGGCGGCAGCGTCGGCCAGCGCTCGAACCCGAACCGGCGGCGCAGCCCGGGCGCGATCCCGCGCGCCGCCAGCGCGTGCTCGATGGCCAGCGTCCCCGAG
>DASZVW010000105.1:0-2146 GCA_035546895.1 Polyangia bacterium | reverse complement strand
CGATGACCTGACGGCGCCCCGAAGCGGCATGCGAGTCGTCGTGTACGGTGGAGCGGCCAGCCGAGGCGGCCTCTTCAACGATTCGCTCTACAGCGAGGCTGGCGGCGATGCCCGGATGTATTGGTCGATTCGCAGCGATACGGTGGTGGCCGCTCACGCATCCATCCGATACATGCCGTCCACGCACGGTGTGCCGTTCTGGACGCTCAGCAGCATCGGCGGTGATACGAGCGACGTGGGTGGGGGACAGCCGCTGCGGGGCTATGGCGCCGGGCGGTTTTATGACCGGGACGCTTTTTCCGCGAGCGGCGAGGTGCGGCACGTCTTCTGGTCGTTCGATGCGGCGGCGACGCACGTCGATCTGGAAATAGCGCCCTTCGTCGACGTCGGCCAGGTCTTTCACCACACCAGCACTTTCCCGATCCAGTCGCTTCACAAGGTCGGCGGGGTCGGGTTCCGCGGTATCGCCCGTCCCTCGGTGGTGGGCTACGTGGACGTCGGCTATGGCGACCAGGGTGCTGCGGTGTTCACGGGACTGAATTATCCTTTCTAGCCGTCCTGAAGTCGCAGGAGACCCATCGTGTCGGATCTATCAGCTTTCCCCATCACGAAGAAGTGGCCCGCGCAGCACCCCGATCGGCTCCAGCTCTACTCGCTGCCGACGCCGAACGGCGTCAAGGTGTCGGTGATGCTGGAGGAAACGGGTCTGCCGTACGAGCCGCACCTGGTGCGCTTCGACGCGAATGAGCAGCTCTCCCCCGAGTTCCTGAGTCTCAACCCCAACAACAAGATACCCGCCATCCTCGACCCCAATGGTCCGGGCGGCCGGCCGCTGCCGCTGTTCGAGTCGGGCGCCATCCTGATCTACCTGGCCGACAAGGCGCGCCGCTTCCTGGCCGCCGACGGCGGGGCCCGCTACGAGACCCTGCAGTGGCTGATGTTCCAGATGGGCGGTATCGGCCCCATGTTCGGGCAGGTGGGTTTCTTCAACAAATTCGCGGGCAAGGACTTCACGGACAAACGGCCGCGGGACCGCTACGTCGCCGAGGCGAAGCGGCTGCTCGGAGTGCTCGACCGGCGCCTCGCGGGGCGCAGCTGGATCATGGGCGAGGATTACACCATCGCCGACATGGCCACGTTTCCCTGGATCAATGTCCTGGATACCTTCTACGGAGCGGGCGACCTGGTCGGGCTCCGGGACTTCAGGGAGGTCAATCGCGTGCTCGAAGCGTTCCTCGCGCGTCCGGCCGTGGTCCGCGGGCTCGATATTCCGGCAAGACCCAAAAACTGACCGTCCGGCACCGACAGGGGGCTTCGACAGTGTCCAAGGCACATTCGGTATTGCGCGCCTGCGCGCTGCTTGCATGCTCCTCGACCGTGTGGAGCGCCACCCCGGGCCCGCTGCCCCCGGAGGACGACAGGGATCTGGCCCGAGCGATCCTGAAAGAGCTCGTGGAAACGAAGACCACTCACGACGTGGGCACGACAGCCGCCGCTCGTGCCATCGAGTCACACCTGTTGAAGGCCGGGTTCGCGTCGCAGGACGTAGTATTCATCGCTCCTCCGGATCATCCTAACAAAGGCAACGTTGTCGTCCGCTACCGCGGCAAAGGACGAGCCAGGCCGGTGTTGTTCCTCGGGCACCTGGATGTGGTCGAAGCGAAGGCCGAAGACTGGTCGGTCGATCCTTTCAAGCTGACGGAGAAAGACGGCTGGTTCCTCGGACGCGGCACGTTCGATATGAAGGACGGCGACGCCGCTCTGTTGGAGTCGCTGATCCGCTTGAAGCACGAGCGGTTCAAGCCGGAGCGTGACCTGATAGTCGCCTTCACGGCCGATGAGGAGGCGGGCGGCGACGCCAACGGGCCCGCGTTTCTCCTGAAGGAGCATCGCGACCTCGTCGATGGCGCGCTCGCCGTCAATCTGGATGGCGGCGGGGGCGATTACAAGAATGGGGAGCGCGCCTTCTTCGAGGTGGGCACGAGCGAGAAGACCTATGTGACGTTCACGGTCGAGGCGACCGGGCCGGGTGGCCACGGCTCGATCCCTGGACCCGACAATCCCATCTACCGGATCGCGGACGCTTTGGCGCGGCTGGAGACCTATCATTTTCCCGTCATGTTGACGGCGACGACGCGTGCGAGCT
>DASZVW010000104.1:0-1959 GCA_035546895.1 Polyangia bacterium | reverse complement strand
CCGGCGGCTGCCAGCTCCCGCCGGGCGAGGCGCGCGGCCACGCCGAACCCGACGATCCCGGCGACGTTCTCCGTGCCGGCCCGCCGCTCGCGCTCCTGGTGGCCGCCCGTCCCCGCCGGCTCGAACGGCGCGCGCCGCCGCAGGAAGACCGCGCCGACGCCCTTCGGCCCGTGGAGCTTGTGCGCCGAGATCGTGAGCGCGTCGACGCCCAGCGCGCCGGCGTCGATCGAGATCTTCCCGGCGGCCTGCACGGCGTCGGCGTGGACCAGCGTCCCCTGGGCGCGCGCGATCGCCGCCAGCGGCGCCAGGTCGTAGACGTTCCCCAGCTCGTGGTTGGCGAGCGCCAGCGTCACCAGCGCCGTCTCCGGCCGCAGCGCCGCCCGCAGCGCCGCCGGCTCGAGGGCGCCGGCGGTCCCCACCGGCAACAGCGTCGGCTCGACGTCCGCCGCCGCCAGCGCGCCCAGCACGGAGGGGTGCTCGAGCGGCGAGGCGACGACGTGCGCCCGCCCGCCGCCGCCCGCCCGCCGCGCGCCCCGCAGGAGGCCGCCGATCGCCAGCGCGTTCCCCTCGGTGCCGCCGGAGGTGAAGACGATCTCCTCGGCCGTGGCGCCGACCAGCGCCGCCACCTCGGCCCGCGCCGCCTCCACCGCCGCGCGCGCCGCGCGGCCCGCGGCGTGCGGGCTGGAGGGGTTCCCCGGCAGGTCGCGCAGCGCGGCCGCCATCGCCTCCAGCACCTCCGGCGCCGGCGGCGTGGTCGCGTTGTGGTCGAGGTAGATGCCCATCGGGACGGCCGGCGATTTTGGCGGCGCCCGCCCGGCGGCGCAAGCCTGGGCGCGTCAGCGATCGCGGACGGGCGGCAGGTTGGTGAGCGCGCGGACCGCGATCCCCCCCAGGAGGTGGCGATCGACGACCCGATCGAGATCGGCGACGGTCATCCGGTTGTAGAGCACGGCGCGCGGCGAGGTCAGCCCGTCGGGATCGTCGGCGTCGCAGACCAGGACGTTGGGGCCGCGCAGGCAGTGGCCGAGGCAGATCTCCTCGCTCACCTCGACGCGGTCCGCGACGCCGCCGGCGGCGACGCGGGCGCGCAGGTGCTCGGCGAGCGCGGCCGAGCCGCGCTTGCCGCCGCAGGTCGGGCCGCGGCAGACGACCACGTTGACCCGCACTACCGCGCCGCCGTCGCGGTGTCGCCCAGCGCCCGGGAGAGGTGCGCGCGCAGGCCGGCGGCGGTGTGCGGCTCCTCGGCCAGGAACAGCAGCAGCTCGCGGTCGCCGGGCCCGCCCAGCTTGAGCAGCGCCTCGGCCGCCGCCACCAGCGCCGTGGGGTCGCGGTCGTAGACCGGATCGGCGCGGTACATGGTGAGGAAGTCGCGCAACGCGGGGACCGACTCGGCGGCGCCGATCTCCACCAGCGCGCGGGCGATCTCCGCCGCCGCGGCGGGCGCGGTCTCCGGAAGGCGGAGGTGGACGTCGAGATCGGGCGCCACCGCGCGGGCCAGCGGCCCCAGGGCCCCGACGGCGCGCGCCAGCACCTCGACCGGCGGCGCCGGCCGCTTCTCGGCGTAGTCGGCGTGGGCGCGCAGCGCCGCGGTGAAGAGATCGAGCGCCCCGGCGTCGCGCCGGGCGACCAGCATCTCGCCCGCCTTCTGGACCGCCAGCGGCGCCGCCTTCTCGGCCCGCAGGATCTCGAGCAGCTTGGCGGTCACCTCGCGCCCCGGCTGCCGTCCCAGCTCCTCGATGGCGAACAGCTTGAGCGCGGGGAACCGCTGGTCGGGATCGGCGATGATCTCGGTGAGCGCCCCCAGCAGATCGGGCGGCGGGCCGGCGGCGCCGGCCGGCGGCGCGAACCCATCGGCGTCGAAGGTGACGCCGCGGATCACCTCGCCCGGAAGCGCCGCCTTGTAGACGCGGGCGCCGGTGATCGGATCGAGCGCCCCCAGCTCGCCCCCCGCGGTGGCGA
>DASZVW010000103.1:0-3896 GCA_035546895.1 Polyangia bacterium | reverse complement strand
CGGGCTGGCGCTCTCGCTGGGCGGGCTGGGGCGCTACGCCTGGCCGGCCGACGGGCGCCGTCGCGCGCGCGACCTGTTGATCGGCCTCCTCGGGCTGGGCGTCGGCCTCTTCACCGGCGGCGCCATGTCGGGCGTGGTGCTGCCGCTGCTGGCGCTGACGCTGGCGCTGGCGATCGGGCGCGGCCTCACCCCGGCGGCGACCGACGCCGACGACGGGACCGGCCCGCTGGCCGCCGCCGGCGTGGGCCCCGACGTGGCGGCCGACCGCCCGCTCGGCGCCAGCACCTGGCGGCCGGGGGCGCGCGGGTTCTTCGCCTTCGCGCTGCTGGCGGTGGCCGCCGCCGTGCTGCTGGCCGTCGGGCTCGGGCACATCGTGGCCGGCAAGTACTCCTGGCTGGTGGGGGGCGTCCCCCGCGGCGGCGCCCCGCTGCACACCTTCGAGTCGCTGGTGCGCGAGCTGGGGTTCGGCCTCTTCCCCTGGAGCGCGGTGGCGGTGTTCGCGCTGGCCCGCCCGCTCACCCGCCTCGACGCCGGCCGCGAGCCGGGCTCCCCCCGCACCAACGCGCGCCTCACCTTCGTCGAGCTCTACCTGCTCCTGTTCGCCGGGATGGGCTACGCGCTGTCGAGCTACCGCGACATCGTGGTCGGCATGGCGCGCTACGAGGCGCTCCCCGCCATCGCGCTGGCGATCGGGGCCTTCCTCGACGAGGCGCTGGAGGGGCTGCGCCCCGAGCCGGTGGCCGGCCTGCTGATGGCGACCGGGACCATGATCGTGGCGCGCGACTTCTACCTGGCGCCCGAGGACCTGGCCTCGGTGCACCTGTTCGAGAAGGTCCGCTGGCCGGCGAACCTGTCGGTCGGCGAGCTGATCCTGCTCATCGGCCTGCTGGCCGCGCTGGGCGTCTATGCGGGCTTGGCCCTCCGGCCGCGCGCGCTCGGGCGGGTGGCCGCGCCGGAGACGCCGGGGGGGCGCTTCCGCCGGGGGGCCGCGCGCGCCGCCACCGCCGCCGGGCGCTACGGGCTGCAGGCCGCGATCGCGGTGGCGCTGTTCTTCGCCTTCTACCTGGCGCAGGCGATCGTCCCCGTGCTGTCGACGCACCTGTCGTTCAAGCCGGTGCTCGAGTCGTACGCCAAGTTCGCCAAGCACGGCGAGAAGATCGGCCGCTTCCGCGTCGAGGGGCGCGGCTCGACCTTCTACAGCAAGGAGAGCCTGATCGACCTGCCCACGCAGGAGCGGGTGATCGCCTTCCTGCGCGATCCGGCGCGGGTGTTCGCGCTGGTGGCCGCCGGCGAGCTGGCGCCGCTCGACTCGGCGTTCAAGCAGGCCCAGGTCCCCTACTACGTCGTCGACGCCTCCTCGTCGCGCTTCCTGCTGCTCACCAACAAGCTCGACCCGGGCGAGCGCGATCAGAACCCGCTGCTCAAGGACGTCTGGATGCCGCCGGCCGGCTCGCCCGACGCCAAGCCGCCCTGGAAGTGGCGCCTCCCGCTCGCGGCCACCTTCGACGGCGCCATCGAGCTGGTGGGGGCCGACTTCCCGCCGCAGGTCCACCGGCCCGGCCGGATCCCGCTCGACCTCATCTTCCGGGTCAAGGCCAAGCCCCCCGCCGGCTACAAGATCTTCGTCCACTTCGACGGCCCGGCCCAGCCGCGCGTCATCGGCGACCACGACCCGGTGAACCACGCCTTCGGGACCGGCTACTGGCTCCCGGGCGAGTACGTGCGCGACCACTACGAGACCGACGTCCCCCTGATGACCACGCCGGCGGGGAGCTACGCCGTCTACATGGGCTTCTGGCCGGGCGGCGACGGCAAGCGCCTCAAGGTCACCGACGGCCCCAGCGACGGCCAGGATCGGGTTCGCGTGGGGACCCTGGAAATCAAGTAGACTGCACCAGGATGACGCGGCGAGGGAAAGATCGGCGACGGCGCGAGGTGACGGTTTCGTCCGACCGGCGGCGGAGCGGCCCCGACCGGCGCGTCCACACCCGGGTCACCGTCGACATCGAGGTCGACTACAAGAGCGCCGACAACTTCCTGTTCGCGTACATCACCGACATCAGCGCGATGGGGATCTTCATCCGCACCAACGCGCCCGAGCCGCCGGGCACCAAGCTGAACCTCAGCTTCGCCCCGCCGGGCGGCCCGCGCCTCAACCTCGAGGGGCGCGTCATGTGGGTGAACCCCTACCGGCCGGGGAGCTACGACAACATCAACCCCGGCATGGGCGTCCAGTTCGTCGACCTCTCCGCCGAGCAGCGCGAGCAGATCGTGAACCTGGTCCGCACCTTCGCCTATCTCTCCGACGACGAAGAGCCGAAGGGGAACAGCTAGCCACAGCTGGCCGGGCCGTCCGCGGGCGAGCTCTTAAAGAGAGAGTGGGACCCGCTTGTCCTTCTTCACCGCCGCAACCTCCAGCTCATAGCCGAGCGCCTGCAGATACCGTCTGACGGTATCGATGTGCGGGTTCCCCCGGTTTTCGGCGCGAGAGACCTGGGCCTGTGCGACCTCGACGCGCCTGGCGACCTCTTCCTGGGTGACGCCTTCGGCCTCACGCAGCTCACGCAGACGGATGGAGACGATCTCCTCTTCGACGCGGCGGTCGGCGGCGTCGAGCCGCTCCGGGGTCATCTTGCGGTGCTTGATATCGGACCACTTGTGGGACTTCATGAAAATGCCTCGCGGTTATTGGGCGGCTCGGACGCCCGACTCACTTCTTCGTCGTCTTCTGCTCCCTCTCGTAGCGCTCCCATATTTCGTCGGCCCTCGGCACGAACCATTCATAGAAGCGAGCGTCCCCGTCCTTGTCACCGGCCAGCAACACGACGGCGTCCCGATTGGGATCGAACTTGTACGCGATGCGAAGCTCGTGCTTTCCCGCCGACTTTCTCAGCTCGCGGCATCCGTGCTTGCTGCCACGGAGCGCGCTCTGGTACGGGAACTTGAGCGCGATCCCCTCGCTCGCAAGCAGCTCGACGATCTCGTAGGCGGCGTCGTGTACCTGCTCGTCCAGGTCGTCGTTCTCGTACCAGATCAAAAACTCGTCGGTGACGATGACCTCCACGGGCGACCTCCTCCACGAGCCCCCGGCGCGATAGCCATACGAACGCGCACGCGGAAGCGGCCAGCAACAGCGAGCTCACGCCGTAATTATGCGCTAGGCCGCATATGCCGGCAAGCGCATTAAACGTCGGCCTCTCTTCCAGCTCGGCCGAGGATCGGCATGAAGCGGCCCAGGCCGCGCCGCGCTACTCGAGCGCGGTCAGGAGCTGGGCGAAGTAGGAGGTCAGGCTGTCCCAGGGGTTGGGGAGGTTGTCGTTGGTGAGGTAGATGTACTCCACGTACTGGCGCGCCTGCTGGACGAAGCTGGTGTTCATCGCCGAGACGTCGTACGGGATGACGCCGAAGTTCGACGGCGCGTACGACGACCAGCGCGAGAGGCTGGAGATCGAGGGGACGCCGTCGCTCTCGTAGATGAGCATGGTGTCGATGACGCCGACATAGGCCGCCGGGACGTCGGTCCCCGGGTTGCCGACCGTGTAGCTGAGGCCGACGCTCTTGGCGTACTGCGAGAGGGTCTGGTAGTGGGCGACGTCGCCGGTCGCGGTCGACTGCTCGTCGAAGAAGATCCCCTGCACCGTCGGGTAGAACGACTTCCACTGGTCGATCTGGGCCTCCATGGAGGAGATGCTGTGGCTGCCGTAGCCGGTAGCGACGTAGCCGATCACCTTGATGTTCGCCGCCTGGAGCGCGGCGATGCCGGTCGTGTAGCCGCTGCTCTTGGCCGAGCCCGGGCCGTTGTTGGGGTTGACGATGGCCACCACGTGGACGGTCGGGTGCGCCTCGGCGGCCACGATGATGGCGTCCCACGAGGGGTCGCCGGGATCGGTGTAGAG
>DASZVW010000102.1:0-2446 GCA_035546895.1 Polyangia bacterium | reverse complement strand
CCCGCGGGAGGGGTGAAACCCCTCCCGCGAAGCGAAGCGGCTCAGGCCTTGTCCGGCACCGGCCGCGGCGGCGCGAAGATGCTCGGGCTCGGCCGCGGCGGCTTGTCCGCCGCCGCCGCCGCCCGCGCCGCCCGGGCCTCGGCCGACATGTTGGGGGCGATCGTGCGGTTCAACCGCCCGCCCGAGAAGATGACGTCGATCTCCGCCCCGTCGACGGTCTCGTACTCCAGCAGCGCCTCGGCCAGCGCCTTGAGCTTGTCGAGGTTGTCCATGACCGCCTTCTTGGCCCGGTCGTAGTTGGCGGTGACGATGGTGCGGACCTCGTGGTCGATCTCCACCGCCGTCTGCTCGCTGTACTCCTTGCCGGCGTCGCCGAAGTCACGCCCCAGGAAGACCTCCGCCTCGCGCTTGCCGAAGTGGAGCGGCCCCAGCTTGTCGGACATCCCCCAGTCGCAGACCATCTTCTTCGCCAGGTCGGTGGCCACCTGGATGTCGTTGGAGGCGCCGGTGGTCAGCTGGTGGAAGATCAGCTCCTCCGCCACGCGCCCACCCATCGCCACCGCGATCTGGTCGTTGGCCGACTCCTTGGAGAGGTTCAGCCGGTCCTCGGCCGGGAGCTGCTGGGTGAGCCCCAGCGCGCGACCGCGCGGGATGATGGTGACCTTGTGGACGGGGTCCGACCCCTTCATCATCTTGCCGACCAGCGCGTGCCCCGCCTCGTGGTAGGCGGTGACCCGCTTGTCGCTGTCGCTGATGATCATCGAGCGGCGCTCGGGGCCCATGAGGACCTTGTCCTTGGCCATCTCGAAGTCGCCCATGTCGAGCTGGGTCTTGTCGGCGCGCGCCGCCAGCAGCGCCGCCTCGTTGACCAGGTTCTCCAGGTCGGCGCCCGAGAAGCCGGGCGTCCCGCGCGCGATGACGTCCAGGTCGACCCCGTTCGCCAGCGGCGTCTTCTTGGTGTGCACGCCGAGGATGCCGGTCCGCCCCTTGACGTCGGGCCGCGGGACGACGATCCGGCGGTCGAAGCGCCCCGGCCGCAGCAGCGCCGGGTCGAGCACGTCCGGACGGTTGGTGGCGGCGATCAGGATGACGCCGTCGTTCGACTCGAAGCCGTCCATCTCGACCAGCAGCTGGTTGAGCGTCTGCTCGCGCTCGTCGTGCCCGCCGCCCAGGCCGGCGCCGCGGTGGCGCCCCACGGCGTCGATCTCGTCGATGAAGATGATGCAGGGGGCGTTCTTCTTCCCCTGCTCGAACAGGTCGCGCACCCGGCTGGCGCCGACGCCCACGAACATCTCCACGAAGTCCGACCCCGAGATGGAGAAGAACGGCACCCCGGCCTCGCCGGCGATGGCCCGGGCCAAGAGCGTCTTGCCGGTGCCGGGCGGGCCCATCATCAGGACCCCCTTGGGGATGCGGCCGCCGAGCCGGGTGAACTTCTTGGGGTCCTTGAGGAAGGCGATGATCTCCTCGACCTCGTCCTTGGCCTCCTCGATCCCCGCCACGTCGGCGAAGGTCATCTTCCGCTGGTTCTCGGAGAGGAGCTTGGCCTTCGACTTGCCGAAGCTCATCGCCTTGCCGCCCCCCACCTGGAGCTGGCGCATGAACACCAGGAACAGCACCACCAGGACCAGCATGGGGAGCCAGGTGACGAACACCTGCTGCCAGAAGCCGTTCTCGTTCTCCTTGACCACCTCGTAGCCGAGCTTGGCCTTGTCCATCTTGTCGAGCAGCTTGTCGCCCACGATGCCGGTGGTGACGAAGTTCTCGCCGTTGGTGTAGGTGCCGCGGAACTCGGCGCTCTCCTGGTTCTTGCGGATCTGGATGGCCGAGCCGGCCTTGAACTTCTCGGGGTGCTGGTCGACGTCCTGCACGAACTGCGAGAACAGGACGTGGGTCTCCGAGGCGCGCTGGTTGTTGAGGAACTGCCAGATGACCACGAACGCGAAGATCAACGTGATCCACAGCAGAACGGTCTTGTGACTTTGGCGCACGCAGAGTCCTTTCGATGGGAAGCGAAACCCGGGGCGGTAAAAGTATTGCCGCCAAACCGAGGAGCGTCAAACACTCCTTTGCCCGCCGACCGGCGGGCGTGACGACGCGTCTCCCGGCGAAAATCGGAGGCACACCAGGCGCCGCGTGCGCGCGGTCGGGCGCGCCTCTTCCGCGGGGCGCAGCCCGGGCACGAACAGGAGCTCGCCGCGCGCGCTCACCACCACCGGCAGCGCCGCGCGCTCGCCGCGCGCGACCTTGGCGTCGATCATCAGGTCGGAGAGCTTGCGGCTGCCGCGGCCGCCGCGGGGGCGCATCCGATCGCCCGCGCGGCGCGCGCGCACCGTGAGCGGCCAGGCGAGCAGATCGGCGTCGAACGCCGCCCCCTCCGCGCGCGCGGCCGAGCCGGCGGCCTCGCTCACGTCGAGCGTCCCCGCCGACCAGCGGTAGAGGCCGG
>DASZVW010000101.1:0-1505 GCA_035546895.1 Polyangia bacterium | reverse complement strand
GGCCACCCGGGCGCCGCGCTGGGACCACGCCGCCCCCTTGCCGGCGTCGCGCACGACGACGGTGACCTCGTCGCCCCCCGCCAGCAGCTCGCGCGCCACCACGGCGCCGACGTGACCCGTCACTCCTGCAACCACGAACTTGGACATGAACGCCTCCTCGACACGGCCCGGACCGCCCGGACCTTGCGCTTCAAGATGCCCGAGGGCGGGCGCGCGTTTCAGCCGCGGAGGTCATTTGTTCGGGGATTTCAGCTTCACGTCGTTGGTCGTCTCGGCGACCAGCTTGCCGTCGTCGTTGGGGCGGAACCGGATCTCGGTCTTGACCTCGATCACCAGCTTGGCCAGCGCCTTGGCCAGCTCCTCGTGCAGGTTGAGGTGCTCGAGCCAGCCGCGCACCTCGCCGGCCGCGACGCGCATGAGGTCGTCCTTCGAGCGGCTGGCCGCGCCGACGCCCGCCGAGACGGCGCGGCGCACGAAGTCGCCGATGCCGCTGCGGTCCTCGCTGCGCCCGGTGGGATCGTCGTCGGAGAGCGGCTCCGGCGCCCCCTCCTCCTGCGGCTGCCCGTCGGTCTTCTTGCTCGCGTCCTCGGCCATCGCCCGGAAGGTTACCGCAAACGCGGGTCGACGGAGCTGGGCTTTACCCCGCCGGCCGCTATGATGCGCGCGTGTCCGGCCGCGCGCGCCTCTTCACCGCCTACTACGTGACCACCCGGGTGGCGCTGTCGTACCTGGGCCTGGCGGTCGCGCGGCGGTTCCGGCGGCCGGCCGCCGTCGAGCGGCTGACGCTGGAGAAGCACCGCCGGAACGCCCGCCGGATCGAGAAGGCGATCCTCAAGCTGCGCGGCCTCTTCATCAAGGTGGGGCAGCTCATCAGCATCATGGCCAACGTGCTCCCCGACGCCTTCCGCGAGGAGCTGCAGCGCCTGCAGGACCAGGTCCCGCCCCGCCCCTACGCCGACATCGAGGCCCGCCTGCGCGAGGAGTTCGGCGGGCGCGCCCCGGGCGAAGTGTTCGCCGAGTTCTCGCCCGAGCCGGTCGCCTCGGCCTCCATCGGCCAGGTGCACCGGGCGCGGCTGCCGACCGGCGAGGCGGTGGCGGTCAAGGTGCAGTACCCGGACATCGAGGAGATCGTCCGCATCGACCTGCGCGCGCTGCAGCGGATCTTCAGCGTGCTCCGCTGGTTCATGCCCGACTACGGGTTCGACACCATCTACCGCGAGATCCGCGAGATGGTGCTGGCCGAGCTCGACTACCGGCGCGAGGCGGCGGCCATCCAGAAGATCTCGGCCAACTTCGGCGCCCGCCGGCCGCCGCTGCCGGGGGTGCGCTTCCCGCGGGTGATGGAGGGGTTCTCCACCGCGCGCGTGCTGACCACCGAGTGGATGGCGGGGGTCAAGGTCGCCGACCTCGAGCGCCTCCAGAGCCTGCACGTCGACCGGCGCGCCGCCGCGCGGCTGTGCGTCGAGGCCTACTGCCAGCAGATCTTCATCGACGGCCTCTACCAC
>DASZVW010000100.1:0-3029 GCA_035546895.1 Polyangia bacterium | reverse complement strand
CGCCGGTGCCGGTCGCGCCGCCGGTGCCGGTCGCGCCGCCGGTGCCGGTCGTGCCACCTTCGCTGCTCGCGCCGCCCGATCCGTTCGTCGCCCCGGTCCCGCCCTGCCCCGCACACGCCACGAGCGCCAACGAAAGAACTGCGCCCAAGGAAGCGGTCAGTAACCTGTTCGACATCGTTCCACCTTAGGTTAGAGGGCCGTCGGAAACGCGACCCACCCTACCACGCGCGCCGCGCGCGCAACCCCCGAAGGCAGGCTTTTCCAGCCTGTTTCGACGCTCAACTAGAATTCCTGATTCTCCGTCGACCAGCCCGCTCTCGGGCGCGGCGTCAAGGCGCCGGCGCCTCCAGCGTCACCACGATCGACTTCGAGGCGGGCTGGTTGCTCCCCTCGGCCACCGCGCCGACGGGGACCAGCACGTTCGTCTCCGGGTAGTAGGCCGCCGCGCAGCCGCGCGGGATCTCGTAGGGGACGGCGCGGAAGCGCGGCGCGCGGCGGGTCTCCCCCTGGAAGTGGCTGACGATGTCGATCTCGGCGCGCGCGTCGATGCCCCGGTCGCGCATGTCCTCGGCGTTGAGGAAGACCACCCGCCGCCCGCCGAAGACGCCGCGGTAGCGATCGTCCTCGCCGTAGATCGTGGTGTTGAACTGGTCGTGGCTGCGCAGGGTGGTGAGCAGGAGCTGCCCCTCCGCCAGCGCGTGCCGGGCGATCGGATGGACGGTGAAGCGCGCCTTGCCGCTCTTGGTGGGGAAGATCCCTTCGCGCGGCCCGTTCGGCAGGTAGAAGCCGCCCGGCTCGCGCACGCGCCGGTTGTACTGGACGAACCCGGGGACCACGTGCTCGATGTGGGCGCGGATGCGATCATAGTCGTCGGCCAGCCCCTGCCAGTCGACGCGCGTGCGCCCGCCCAGCGTGGCCGCCGCCATCCCGGCGATGATGGCCGGCTCGCTCCTGAGGTGCGGCGAGGCGGGCGGCAGCACGCCGCGCGAGGCATGGACCACGCCGGTGGTGTCCTCGACGGTGACGAATTGCTCGCCCCCGGCCTGCAGGTCCCGCTCGGTCCGCCCCAGGCAGGGCAGGAGCAGCGCCTCCTGGCCGGTGATCAGGTGACCGCGGTTCAGCTTGGTGGCGATCTGCACCGTCAGCGCGCAGCGGGCCAGCGCCGCCGCCGTGTAGCACGTGTCGGGCGACGCCGACAGGAAGTTCCCGCCCAGCCCCACGAACACCTTCACCCGCCCCTCGGCCATCGCCCGGATCGTCTGCACGCTGTCGAGGCCGTGCGCGCGCGGCGGCGCGAACTCGAACTCGCGCCCCAGCGCCTCTAGGAAGGCGTCGGACATCTTCTCCCAGATCCCGACGGTGCGGTCCCCTTGCACGTTGCTGTGGCCGCGCACCGGGCAGAGGCCGGCGCCCCGCCGCCCGATCTGCCCGCGCAGGAGCGCGAAGTCGACGATGGTCTGCACGTTGGCCACGCCGTTCTGGTGCTGGGTGATCCCCATCGCCCAGCAGCAGATCATCCGCTCCGACGCCGCCGCGATGTCGGCGGCCTGCTTGATGAGATCGCGCCGGACGCCGCTCCCCTCGACGATCGCCTCCCAGCTGGTGGCGTCGAGATCGGCCGCCAGCGCCTCGAACCCCTCGGTGTGGTGGGCGATGAAGTCGTGGGCCAGGACCCGGCCGCCGCCGCGGCGGTCGGCCTCCAGCATCTCCTTCATGATCCCCTTGAGGAGCGCGACGTCGCCGTTGACGCGCACCGGGAGGAACAGCGAGGCGATCTCCGTCCCCCGCCCGAGCAAGCCCAGCGGCTCCTGCGGGTTCTTGAAGCGGATCATCCCGGTCTCGGGCAGCGGGTTGACGCTGACGATCTTGCAACCGTTGCGCGCCGCCTTCTGCAGCTCGGTCAGCATGCGCGGGTGGCAGGTGCCGGGGTTCTGGCCGATGACGAAGATGCTGTCGGCGTGGGCGAAGTCCTCGATGGTGACGGTCGACTTGCCGATCCCGATCGTCTCCGTCAGCCCGGCGCCGCTCGATTCGTGGCACATGTTCGAGCAGTCGGGGAGGTTGTTGGTCCCGAGCTGGCGCGCGAACAGGCCGTAGAGGAAGGCCGCCTCGTTGCTGGCGCGCCCCGAGGTGTAGAACGACGCCTCGTCCGGGGAGGCGAGCCCGTTCAGCGCGCGGCCGACGAGGTCGAACGCCTCCGGCCATTCGATCGGCGTGTAGTGGGTGGCGCCGCGCCGCCGCACCATCGGGTGGGTGAGCCGCCCCTGCCGGTCCATCCAGAGATCGCTCTCCCCGAGCAGCTCGGCGATCGAGCGCGCGGCGAAGAATTCGGGCGTCGCGCGGGCGGTCGTCGCCTCGCTGGCCACCGCCTTGGCGCCGTTCTCGCAGAACTCCGCCGCCTTGCGCGGGCCGTCGGGATCGGGCCAGGCGCAGCTCGGGCAGTCGAAGCCGTCCTTCTGGTTCAGCGTGGTGAGCGCCTTCCAGCCGCGCCGCACCCCCATCTCGCGCGCCCCACGCCGGACCGTCTCCCAGATCGAGGTGAACCCGGCGGCGGCCCTATCCCGCTTGCCGACGCGGGCGAGCTTCGCCTCCGGCGGCGGCTCGGCGCCGGCGAGCGCCTGGCCCGGCGGGCCGCCGTCGCCGCCGTCAGGCGCACCGGCCATGGGCCTCCTCGGTCTCCACGGTGATCCCGTCGATGCGGCCGGCGCCGCAGTAGACGTTGAAGCCGCCGTCGCGCACAAACCCCACCAGCGTCATCCCCGCCGCCCGCGCCACCTCGACCGCCAGGCTGGAGGGCGCGCCGACCGCCACCATTGCCGGGATGCGGGCCACCGCCGCCTTCTGCACCAGCTCGAAGCTGGCCCGCCCGCTGACCACCAGCACGCCGTCGCCGCCCGTCGGCAGCCCGTCGAGCAGCCGCGTCCCCACCAGCTTGTCGACCGCGTTGTGGCGGCCGACGTCCTCGTGCACCTCGCGGACCGCGCCGTCGGCGCCGAACAGCCCGGCCGCGTGCAGGCCGCCCGTGCGCG
>DASZVW010000099.1:0-1970 GCA_035546895.1 Polyangia bacterium | reverse complement strand
GATCACCGAGAACACCACGCTCCCCAACCTGCGCGCCTACACCCGGTGGGGGCGGCTCGACGGCGGGGCGGAGGCGCGCGCCGCCGAGGCCGAGGTGAAGCGGATGGCCACCCGGACGCCCAGCGTGCGCCAGAAGGTGGTGACGCTCTCGGGCGGCAACCAGCAGAAGGTGGTGCTCGGCAAGTGGCTGGCCATGAACCCCAAGGTGCTGATCCTCGACGAGCCGACGCGCGGCATCGACGTCGGCGCGCGGGCTGAAATCTACCGACACATCGCCGCCCTGGCGGCGGGAGGGATCGCCGTCTTGGTCGTGAGCTCGGACATGGAAGAAGTGATCGGTCTTTGCGACCGCGTGCTGGTCATGCGCGAGCGCCGCGCCATGGGCGTGCTCGAGCGGGACGGGATCTCGCAGGCGCGCATCGGCGCCCTGATGACCGGCGCGACGGAGGTGGCGGCGTGAAGCGCGAGCTGGGAATGGCCGGGGCGCTGGTGCTGATCTGCCTCGGGCTCTTCATCTCCAACACCGACGTGCTCGGGCAGTCGAACGCCGTCAACACGCTCCGCCAGATCTCGATGCTGGGGATCTACGCCATCGGCAGCGGGTTCGTGATCATCACCGGCGGCATCGATCTCTCGGTCGGCTCGGTGGTCGGGCTGACCGGCGTCATCATCGCCCGCGTCTCCTCGCAGGCCACCGGCGGCGGCGGGCACTCGCTGGCGCTGGGGGTGACGGTGGCGCTGGGGGCGGCGCTGTTCGTGGGGCTGCTGCAGGGGCTGCTCATCACCCGCCTCAACCTGCAGCCGTTCATCGTCACGCTGGCGGGGATGCTGCTCATCCGCGGCGTCTCGCAGACCATCGTGCAGGGCGGGACGCTGAGCCTGGGGACCTCGCCGCTCCTCAAGCTGGCCAACGAGGGGCTGTTCATGCACGGCGGCGATCCGCTGGTGCCGTACCCGCTGCTCATCTTCCTGGGGGTCGTCGCCGGCGGCGGCTACCTGCTGCACGCCACCGTGTTCGGCCGCTACCTCTACGCGATCGGCGGCAACCGCGACGCGGCCGCCTACTCGGGGATCCCGGTGGCGCGGATCGAGACCGCCACCTACGTCATCTCGGCCGGCCTGGCCGGCGTGGCGGGCGTCTGCTACGCGGCCTACATCGGCCAGATGTCCCAGCAGGTCGGCGTGGCCTATGAGCTCTACGCCATCGCCGCCGTCGTCCTCGGCGGCTGCTCGCTGCGCGGCGGCGAGGGGACGGTGCTGGGGATGGTGATCGGGTCGGCGATGATGAAGGTCATCGACAACGGCATCAACATGTTCCAGATCCGCTACCAGGACGCCGACGGGATCCCGCGCCTCTGGCGCCTCAACCCCAACTGGACCTTCATCATCGTAGGGGCCGTCATCCTGATCGCCGTGGTGCTCGATCAGATCCTCCACGTCGTGCAGGAGAAGCGGCGCGTCCGGGCCACCGAGCCGGCGGCGACGCCGGCCGCGCCGGCCCCCTCGGCGTGAGGGCGGTGGTCGGCGTCGTCGAGAACGGCAACTCGGCGGTGCTGGTCACGGTGGCGCCCGGCGGCGCGCCGCTCGATCGCCGGCGCGTCGACCTCACCGGGCCCGGCCTCCCCACGCACCCGCACCACCACGAAGGGTCGTGGGCGGTGGGCCGCTACCTGAGCACGCCGGGCGCGCGGCGGCTCCCGCTGGCCGAGGCCGTGGCGCTCGTCGAGCGGGTGCGCGAGGCCGCGGCGCAAGGCGCGCGCGAGCACCTGGCGGCGCTGGCCGCCGCCGTGGAGACGCCGATCGCCCGCCTCGCGCTCCGGATCTGCCCGGCGCTGCCGCCGACCGTCGAGGCGCGGATCGCCGACCACCGCGCGCAGACCTTCGCCGACTCGGTGATGTACCGCCAGGCGCTGGCGACGGCCGCCGAGGCGCGCGGCTGGTCCGTGCATTGGTACGACCGCGGGCGGGTG
>DASZVW010000098.1:0-4088 GCA_035546895.1 Polyangia bacterium | reverse complement strand
GACGCCGCGGCCGACGGTGCGGGGGTCGGCGAACTTCCCCTCGGCGATCCGGCGCAGCACCTCGTGCGGGTTCTTCCCCGCGAACGGCAGCTCGCCCGTCGCCAGCAGGTAGAGCACGATCCCCACCGAGAAGACGTCGGTGCGGAAGTCGAGCTGCTTCCCCTCGATGATCTCCGGCGCCATGTAGGCGGGCGAGCCGAGGAGCTGCCCGGTGACGGTCATCCGCTGGAAGTCGAGGACCTGGGCGATCCCGAAGTCCATCAGCTTGATGAGCCCGTCCTTCCGGATCATCACGTTCTCCGGCTTGACGTCGCGGTGGATGACGCCGACCCCGTGGGCGTGCGCCAGCGCGCGGCAGACCTCGACGGCGATCAGCGCCGCCAGCTCGGGGAAGCCGAGCGTCCGGCCGGTCAGGAACTGCTTGAGCGTCTGGCCGTCGATGAACTCGGTGACGATGTAGGAGCTCGCCGAGCCCGAGCCCGAGTAGTCGAAGATCTCCAGGATGTTCTCGTGGCGCAGCTTGGCCACCGCCTGCGCCTCGCGCTCGAGGCGCGCCTTCGAGTCGGGCTCGCCCGCCAGGTGCTGGTGCAGGATCTTGATCGCCACCTCGCGCTTGAGGGTCTCGTCTTGCGCGCGGTACACGACGGCCATGCCACCTTGGCCCACCTCTTCGATGAGCTTGTACCGATCGGGAACGCGGGCCTGCTCCATCCGTCACCCTGACGAACGTGTCATAGGTCCAAGCTGCACCGCAGATATTACGCGGTCTTGCCGGGCGGCGGCAAGCAGGGGTCGACCTGGCTCGGCTGTCAGGTGGGCGGCGCGCCGCCGGTCGCCTCGACCGGGTGGGCCAGGAAGAACGGCAGCGCCTCGCTCATCAGGTCGAGCTCGGGGTCGAGCTGCTTGCCGATCCCCTCGGTCACCGCGATGGCGATGTTGACGATGGTGAAGCTGGGGTTCACCCGGACCCGGTGGCGCCGCAGGATGCCGAGCATGTCCAGCAGCACCTTGCCGACCTGGACCTGCCCCAGGCGGTACCCCCAGTAGCGACCCACGAACTCGATGATCGCCGCCCGGTAGCGCTGGAAGGCCTCCGGATCGCGCGGCTGGCCGGCGCTCTCCGACATCTCGTACATGATGTGGGCCATGGCGTCGCCGTCGCGCCGGGCCCAGGCGGCGAAGAACTTGGCGAACCCCTTGCGGTGCGGCTCGTCGAGCACCCCCACCAGGCCGAGGTCGAGCAGCGCCAGCTTGTCATCGGGGGTGATGAAGATGTTCCCGGGGTGGAGATCGGCGTGCACGAAGCCGTCCTCGAAGATCATCTTCAGCAGCATGCCGAGCCCCAGCCGCGCCACCCGCTTGGGGTCCGAGCGGGTGGCCGGGGTGGAGAGGATCTTGGTCCCCTCGATGAAGCTCATGGTCAGGATCCGCTCGGTCGACAGCGGCTCGATCACCTCGGGGAAGACGATCTCCGGCCGCCCGCGGAAGTTGTCGCGGAAGCGCTGGTTGTTGGCCGCCTCGATCCGGAAGTCGAGTTGCGCGAAGATGGCCCGCCCGAACTCCTCGACCGCCGCCACCGGCGCCAGCGTGGAGATCGACGGGATCACGTTGAGCAGCCGCGCCCCCTGGCGCATCACCACCAGGTCGAAGGTGCAGAGCTCGACGACGTTGGGGCGGCGGACCTTGACCGCCACGATCCGCCCGTCGGGCAGCCGCGCCTTGTGGACCTGCGACACCGAGGCCGAGGCCAGCGGCACCGGCGCGAACTCGGCGTAGAGCGTGGCCAGCGGCCGCCCCAGATCCCCCTCGACCGCGCGGACCACCTCCTCGAACGGGAAGGGGCCGACGTGGTCCTGCAGCTCGGCGAGCGCGTTGGAGATGTACTCCGGCAGCAGATCGGGCCGGGTGCTCATGATCTGGCCGACCTTGATGAAGGTGGCGCCGAGCTCGCGGAAGAGATCGACCACCACCCGCCCCAGCCAGGCCCGCCGGCGCTCGCGCCCCGCGCGCCGCAGCCAGAGCAGCGCCCAGCCGATCCAGAACCGGGTCCAGTGCTTGAAGACCCGCGCCCAGATCCCGACGGCGCGCGCGCCGAGTCGCCAGCGGGGCAGGGACTTCGCGGCCATCGACGAAAGTCTATACTATGTGGGGCGATGAGCTTAGACCAAGCGAAGGTCGCCGAGCTGCGCCAGGGCGAGCCCCGGACCGCCGTCGAGATGTGGAAGCGGCGGGTGGCCAAGACGCCCGAGCGGGTGGCGTTCCGCCACCACGCGGGCGACGCCTGGAAGGCCATGACCTTCGCCGAGGCCGACGCCGCGGCGCGCGAGATCGCGGCCGGGCTGGTGGTGGCCGGCCTGGTCCCCGGCGATCGGGTCTGCCTGCTGTCGCAGACGCGGCTCGAGTGGGCGCTCTGCGACGTCGCCATCCTGCTGGCCGGCGGCGTGACCGTCCCCATCTACGCCTCCAACACCGCCGAGCAGTGCGAGTTCATCGTCCGCGACGCCGGCGCCAAGCTGGTGATCGTCGAGGACGCGGCCCAGCGCGGCAAGCTGCTGCCGCTGCGCGACCGGCTGTTCACGGTCACCCGCCTCGTCGAGATCGCCGGCGACGGGGCGGGGGGCGACTTCGTCGAGACGCTGGAGGCGCTGCGCGCCGCCGGGCGGACCTGGGCGGCCGCGCACGGCCGGGAGCTCGACGCCCGCGCCGAGACGGTGACACCCGAGTCGATGTTCACCATCGTCTACACCTCGGGGACCACCGGGACCCCCAAGGGGGTGGTGCTCACGCACGAGAACCTCACCTCCTCGATGTGCAGCGCCGGGCGCGCGCTGCAGGTCGGCGACGGCGACGAGCAGTACCTGTTCCTGCCGCTGGCGCACATCCTGGGGCGGGAGCTGGAGTGGGCGGGGTTCGAGCTCGGCTACGTGACCGACTTCTCGCGCGGGACGGCGCTCATCAAGGACGACCTCCTGGCGCTGCGGCCGACCTTCATGGCGGGGGTGCCGCGCATCTTCGAGAAGTTCTACGCGGGGGTCACGGCGGCGATGAAGCAGGGGTCGGCGTTCAAGACCTCGCTCGCCGCCTGGGCGATGGGGAAGGGGACGGCGCACGCCGCCGCGGTGCGGGCCGGGAAGAAGGGGGGCGGCCTCGGGCACGCGCTGGCCGACAAGCTGGTGCTGTCGAAGCTGCGCGCCCGGCTGGGGCTCGATCGCTGCCGGTTCCTGATCTCCGGCGGCGCGCCGCTGGCCGCCGAGATCGCCGAGTTCTTCCACGCCGCGGGCCTGCTGATCCTCGAGGGCTACGGGCTGACCGAGACGACGGGGGCGGTGTTCCTCAACGGGATCGGCCGCTACCGCTTCGGCACCGTGGGGCCGGCGCTCGACGTGGTCGAATCGAAGTTCGCCGACGACGGCGAGATCCTGGTGCGCGGCGCGCCGGTGTTCCGCCAGTACTACAACAACCCGGCGGCGACGGCCGAGTCGGTCGAGCCCGACGGCTGGTTCCACACCGGCGACATCGGCGTCTTCGAGGACGGCTTCCTGCGCATCACCGACCGCAAGAAGGACCTGATCGTCACCGCCGGCGGCAAGAAGGTGGCGCCGCAGCCGATCGAGAACGCGCTCAAGGCGACCTCGCCGCTGCTCGGCCAGGTGATCGTCTACGGCGACAAGCGCCCCTACTGCGTCGCGCTGGTGACGCTCTCCGAGGACGCCACCAAGCGCTTCGGCGCCGGCGCGGCCGACTCGGCCGACCTCAAGACGGCGCTGCAGAAGGACTTCGACGCGGTGAACGGCAAGCTGGCCTCGTTCGAGAGCATCAAGCGCTTCGCCATCCTGCCGCACGAGCTGACCGAGGCGGCCGGCGAGCTGACCCCCAAGCTGTCGATCAAGCGCAAGGTCGTCATCGACAAGTACCGCGCCGTCCTCGAGGGCCTCTACCAGGGCCCCGCCCCCCATCACGCCGACTGACCCGGCCCGCCGCTCCGCCTGGCCGCTCCGCTCGGCTTCACGTTGCGGGCCGGGGGGCGTGGTGTCGCTCCGCGGCTCGCGATAAGGAATCACCTCGGCCGCGAACGATCAGAGCGGCCT
>DASZVW010000097.1:0-9037 GCA_035546895.1 Polyangia bacterium | reverse complement strand
CGGGTTTCGCCGCGACCTTGGTCATGTCGGGCCTTGGGGCCTGCTCGCAGCAGAGCCTCAACGTCACCACGGGCGCGCTGCCGAAAGGCACCGGTCACAACGGCAACAACGTCGACATCCTGTTCATGATCGACAACTCGTCGTCGATGACGCCGATGCAGCAGAAGCTGCTGCAGCAGCTCCCCAACTTCATGCAGGTGCTCCAGAACCTGCCGGCGGGTCTGCCGAGCCTGCACGTCGCGGTCGTCTCCTCGGACATGGGCGCGCCGAGCGACACCAACCTCCCGCAGTGCAACCAGACCGGCGGCAACAACGGCCAGTTCCAGTACATGCCCGGCCCCGGGGGATCCTGCACGGCGACCACGATCAACGCGGGCGACACCTTCATCTCGGACGTCGACGGGGTGGCCAACTTCACCAACCCGATCGACCAGGTCTTCCAGTGCATCGGCGCCCTCGGCGCGCTCGGCTGCGGCTTCGAGAACCAGCTCGCCTCGGTCGATCGGGCGCTCGGCGCCGACGGGAACCCGCCGCCGACCACCAACGCCAACTTCCTGCGTCCCGAGGCCTACCTGGGCATCGTGCTGCTCACCAACGAGGACGACTGCTCGGCGCCGCCGAACACGACCATCTACTCGCTCAACGGCTACGGGCAGAACATCGCGAACCCCGACGGCCCGATCGGGAACTACCGCTGCAACGGGGCCCGCGCGGCGCGCACCTCTGCCAGGATCCCGGCATGGGCAACGCCATGATCGTCCCGCCGCTCACGCCCCCCTCGGACGCCATGGCCGGCCCGCCGCCCCGGCTCCCGCTCGCGATGTGCCAGGACAACGAGAGCGGCAACAGCGCCCTCATCCCGGTGAGCAAGTTCGTCAGCGACATCCGGAGCCTCAAGCCCGATCCCAACGACCAGATCCTGGTGGCCGGCATCATCGCGCCGCCCACGCCGTACGCCGTGGAGTGGGACCCGCCGATGAACGGCCAGAACACGCAGCCGGGCGAGCTGTGGCCGCAGGTCCAGCACTCGTGCGGCCCCTCGAACCTGACCCTCCCGATGACCAACCCGGATGCCACCCAGGTCACCAGTGACTCGAGCTTCGGCGACCCGGGTGTCCGCCTCGCGCAGTTCCTGAGCGCCTTCCCGAACTTCGTGCAGGCGTCGGTCTGCGACTCGAACTACGCGCAGTCGATGCAGGCCATCGCCACCAAGCTGGGGCAGCTCATCACCCCGCCCTGCATCAGCGGGAAGATCCAGAACGACCCGACCACCGGCCAGCCGGAGTGCTCGGTGATCGAGCACCTCAACGCCGGGACGCCCCAGGCGATGGACCGCTCGCTCCCCAGCTGCGCGAACAGCGGGCCCCCCTGCTGGACGCTCACCCAGGGCGGCATGGGATGCGCGAACGGCGCGCAGCTCGCCGTGACCGACGAGGCGGGCATCAACGCCAACTCGGAGAGCAGCACGATCAACTGCTCGCTCTGCCTCCCGGGCACCACCCAGCCGGGCTGCTGAAGCCGACCGCGCAGCGCGCGCATCGGACAGAGGAGCCGCGGTTCGAGCTTCGGGCTCGGCCGCGGCTCTTTTCTTGTCAGGCCCCGCTCAGCAACAGCTCAGGGCGCCGTGGTCGCGGCGCTCCGGAAACAGGAGGGTCTTCCGGCCCTCGCCCAGGAGACGCAGCTCCAGCGTTCGCACGCGCTGGCGCGACGTCTTGAGCAGCCGCGCGATCTGCAACAGCGGCAGCTCTTTCTCGAACCGGAGGACGTAGAAGTCCCTGAGCTCCGGCGATAGGGCGGCCAGGTACGTGCGGACGACCCCCACGTCGACGTCGTTCGCCGCCTCGCCCGCCGCCTCCGTCGTCTCCTCGGGGATCGCCGCCACCAGCACCTCCCGGCTCCGGCCCACGATCCAGTCACGGGCGACGTTGCGCGCGATCGTGGAGAGATAGCCGCCGATGTTCAGCGATCGATCGACCTTCCCGGCCCGGACCGCGCGATGAAACAACAGGAAGGTCGTCTGGACCAGGTCATCGCACTCGGCCGAGCCGCTCGACCTGCCGGCGATGCGGCGGATCGTCTTGCTGACGTCGTCCGAGTGCTCCGTGTAGACGCGGACCACGTCGCTCGGTCGAAGCTGGTCGTCCCCGCCGACCCTGCGTTTCTCCGGCAGCATAGCCTCCCTCCCTTCCTCACCCGATCTACCTCCTCCCCCCAGAGGCCATGAAACGACTGGCGATCGATTCGTATCAATTCGTTGGCCGGCCGTCAATCGATCTTTTTGTCTCGACTGTCCAACCACTTTTCGACGTTGGTCCGTAGATCAAAGTCGACGGGAACGTTCATTCAAACTCGACGTTGAAAGGAGTGCTCATGAAGCTCAAACTCGCGGTCGTAGCGGTCGTCACGTTGGGGTTGTCGCAGGTTGCGGCGGCTGCTTGGCCCGCCGGGGGTGCCACGCGGACGATCCCGGGCATCACCTGCACGCCGTTCACGATCCCCATCGATGGTTCGAGCACCTCGGAATGTCCGTTCGTGTCGGACTATTCGTCCTCGGTCGACACGTACTGGGCCGGGTACAACACGGGTCTCTATGTCGACCTCGAGCTGGAAAACAGCAGCGCGATCTCGGTCTCGGCCTGCCGGCAAAGGTGGTCGGGGGCCGTGATCGATTGTGCGACGCCGGGGACGGCCTCGGGCAACTTCGGCGAGTACGACATCAACGCGGCCGGCTTCTCCACCATCGGTGGCGTCGCCCTGAGCCAGTGGGACTATTTCTTCACGGAGCTCGACGTCACCAGCGGCGGCGTCAACAGGCTCTATGGCGTCGGCTACTACTAGGCATCCCGAGCCGTCCGGCTCGGTGTTGAAGCCTGTCGCCATCCTGGCCGTCGCCCTGGCCGGGGTGGCACTGGTATTCGAGGTCGTCCATCATCACACCGGGCGGCAGCCCCAGGGCCGGGATCGGTCGAGTGAGGTCGCGACATCGTCGCGAGCGCCTGATCCCCAGGCGCAGTCCCTGGACCGGTTCCGGCTCGCGGAGATCGAAAACCGGCTGAGCGCGATCGAGGGCAACGCGGCGGCCAAACAACCACCGGCGGCGGCCGTACCGCCGCACCGGCCGACCCCGGAAGAACGCACTCAACAGATCAAGCAAGACTTCGACGATCAGCAGAAGCGGATCGATCAAAGCAAGACCGAGTTGCGCAACGACAGCTGGGCGACGCCCATGGAGCAGAGGATCAATTCGATGTTCCAATCGATTCCGAGCAGCGTCAAAGCTCGGTACGGGGGCGTGGATTGTCGGAGCACGACTTGTACCGTCAACTTCTCTTGGCCGTCGCGACAAGCGGCGGAGTCGGAGATGCGGTTGGTGGTTGGGACCCTCGCGCGGACGGGCTGTGCTCGCTCGCTCGCTCTGGGTCCGGTCGGCGGGGAGGCGGACGCGGCGGGGCAGGTCTTGCTGACGTGTGGAGATCCTGCCGGGGCGCCGGCGCCGTTGGCGGGTAGGTAGCGGATCGGTGACGAGGCGGCTCTGCGCGAAGCTCACCGCTTCGCGCAGGCCCCTCGCCGCGCGATCACCGCGCGGCGGGTTTCTGTCTGATCGGATCGGCGCGACCTGCTAGTTTCTCCCCATGTTCGAGCGTTTCCGGGCGGGGACCGGGGACAAGTCGCCGCTCGCGTTCGCCGGCGACCGGCGGGGCGTGCTCTGCCTGCACGGCATCACCGGGACGCCGTTCGAGGTGCGCCCGCTGGCCGAGCACTTCGGGCGGCTCGGCTGCTCGGTCGAGGCGCCGACGCTGGCCGGACACGGCGGCACCCTGGCCGATCTGGCGGCCACCGGCTGGCGCGACTGGCTGGCCTCCGCCGAGGCGGCGCTGGCCCGGCTGGAGGCGCGGACGGGCGGCGGGCCGACCGCGATCTGCGGGTTCTCGATGGGGGGGCTCCTGGCGCTGCGGCTGGCGCGGCTCTATCCGGCGCGCGTCTCGGCGCTGGTGGTGATGTCGACGCCGCTGCGTCTCCGGCCGTTGCAGGTGTTCGGGATCCGGACGGTGGCGCGGCTGCCGGTCGACTTCCGGGCCCACCCGCGGGCGGCGGTCCCCAAGCTCAACGGCTCGGACGTCTCCGATCCCCAGCTCCGGTACCGGAACCCGGGGCTGCGCGCCTTCCCGATCGCCGCCCTCGAGGCGCTGCTCGACCTGATGGGCGTGGTGCGCGCCGATCTGCCGGCGATCGAGGCGCCCGCGCTGGTGGTGCACGGGCGCCAGGACCACACCGTCCCCATGGAAGACTCGCTGGAGCTGACCGGCAGCCTGGGGAGCGAGGTCATCGAGCGGCTGTGGCTCGAGCGATCGTTTCACCTGGTGGCGCTGGACGTCGAGCGGGCGGAGGTGATCGAGGCGGCGGCGCGCTTCCTGGGCCGGCACGCCGGCTGGTCCGTCGGCGCCTAGCAACCAAACGTCGGTGCTGGCCCGTAGATCTCGGTGCAGACGAGCCCGGGTGTTCGGGCCGGCGCGGACTCGCGCTCTCGTCCGGGCCCGGGATGGTCTTCATACGAGGAGGAGAAGCCATGAAGGGACGATTGGTTGTGGGTACTTTCCTGTCTTGCGCCACATTCGCGCTCGCCGGGGCCGGAACCGCGCGCGCGCAGTGGAGCGGCACCAATCCGCTCACCACCAGCAGCGTCGTCGGGATCGGAACGACGACGCCGCACGAGACCTCCGAGCTCTCGGGCGGATCGCTGGTCAGGCTCCGCGTGAACTCGACCAAGGACGGGTCGGGGAACGGGAACGGCGGGATCCGGCTGTCGATGAACGAGACCAATCAGTGGACGGTCGGCAACATCGCCTTCGTCTCGGGGCTGCTCAACCTCGACGAGTTCCAGATCTACGACGAGCAGAACAGCCGCAACGCGTTCATGCTGTTCCAGAGCGCGACGAACAACCAGGCCTCGTTCAACGGCGACGTCGTCCCGCTGGCCGACAACACCTACAAGCTGGGGATCTCCGGGTTCCGCTGGAGCGCCGTCTGGGCGGCGAACGGGACGATCCAGACCTCGGACGCGCGCCTCAAGCAGGACGTCCGGGACATCAAGTACGGCCTGCCCGAGATCCTGAAGCTCCGCCCGGTCACCTTCCGCTGGAAGTCGGGCGACGACACCAGCGCCGTCCACATGGGCCTCATCGCGCAGGAGACGGAGAAGGTGGTGCCGGAGGCCGTCGTGCACGGCGCCAAGGCCTCCGATCCCCTGGGGATGGAGTACACCAGCCTCATCCCGGTCCTGGTCAAGGCGATCCAGACCCAGCAGAAGACCATCGACCAGCAGAACGACCGGATCGCGCGCCTCGAACGGAAGACCGGGATCGGACCCGTGGCTTCGGTCTCGAACGTCGCCGAGGGGGGGATGTTCGTCCTCGGCAACCCCGCCATCGGCTGGGCCGTGCTGACCGGCGTGCGGCGGCGCCGCCGATCGAAGTCGGCGTAGCCGGATCGATCGCCGCTACGAACGGGAGGTCGGGCCGCGCGCTCGACCTCCTGTTTCATTTTCTGGGCGGGCACGCCGGCCGGTCGGTGGTAGCGTAGCGCCGCCGTGCAGCCGGATCTGGTCATCGCCATCGATCAGGGGACGACGGGGACGACCGTGCTGGTCGTCGACGCCACGCGCGCGGTGCGCGGGCGCGGCTACCGGGAGTTCGCGCAGATCTACCCGCGCCCCGGCGAGGTCGAGCACGACCCGGAAGCGATCTGGGCCTCGGTGACCGGCGCGCTCGGCGACGCGCTGGTGGGGGTCGACGTCCGGCGGATCGCGGCGCTGGGGATCACCAACCAGCGGGAGACGACGCTCTTGTGGGAGCGCGACGGCGGGCGGCCGGTGGCCAACGCCATCGTCTGGCAGGACCGGCGGACGGCCCCGCTGTGCGCGGCGCTCAAGGCTGCCGGGCACGAGCCGGCGGTGCGCCAGCGGACGGGGCTGGTGCTGGACCCGTACTTCTCGGCCACCAAGATCCGCTGGCTGCTCGACAACGTGGGCGGGCTGCGCGCCCGCGCCGAGGCGGGGGCGCTGGCCTTCGGCACCGTCGACAGCTTCCTCATCTGGCGGCTCACCGGCGGCAAGACGCACGTGACCGACGTGACCAACGCCTCGCGCACGCTGCTCTTCGATCTGCACGCGCGGCGTTTTTCGGACGAGCTCTGCGCGCTGTTCGGCGTGCCGCGCGCGCTGCTGCCGGAGGTCCGTCCGTCGGCGGGGCGGCTCGGCGAGACGCGCGGCGTCCCCGGGCTCCCCGACGGGATCCCGATCGCCGGCGTGGCGGGCGACCAGCAGGCGGCGCTGTTCGGCCAGGACTGCACCGAGGCGGGCGACGCCAAGTGCACCTTCGGGACGGGGGCCTTCCTGCTCATGAACGTGGGCGCCGAGCCGCGCCCCTCGACGCACGGGCTCCTCACCACCGTGGCCTGGACGCTCGAGGCGGGCGGCGCGGCGTCGACCGCCTACGCGCTCGAGGGGAGCGCCTTCGTGGCCGGCGCGCTCGTGCAGTGGCTGCGCGACGGGCTGGGGCTCATCGCCAGCGCGCCCGAGATCGAGCCGCTCGCCCGCTCGGTCCCCGACGCGGGCGGCGTCACCATCGTCCCCGCGCTGACCGGGCTGGGGGCGCCCCACTGGCGCGCGGAGGCGCGCGGGCTCATCGCCGGCGTGACGCGGGGGACGACGCGCGCCCACCTGGCGCGGGCCGCGCTGGAGGCGATCGCGCTCCAGAACGTCGATCTCGTATCCGCGATGCAGGCCGACGCCGGGCGGTCGATCAACCACCTGCGCGTCGACGGCGGCGCGGCGGCCAACGACCTCCTGATGCAGATCCAGGCCGATCTGCTGGGCGTGCAAATTTTTCGCCCGGAGATGGTCGAATCGACCGCCCTGGGCGCCGCCAAGCTGGCCGCGCTGGCGGTGGGGCTGCCGCCGCCGGCCGCCGGCAGCGAGACCGCGCGCATCCGGGTCTTCACCCCCGCCATGCCCGCCGAGGTGCGGCAGGCCCACCTCGCCCGCTGGGCGAGCGCCGTCGGCCGCGCCTGAGCCGGGCCGGCCGGCAGAAATTGGCTTGATCGAGGGGCGCGGGATTTGCGAACCTGACGGTTTCGATGTCCGCGCCTCCACAGACGGGAGACCCGACGGCGCTGCCGCTGGCCGCGTTCGCGTTGTCGCACCCGGGACGCCAGCGGGAAGAGAACGAGGACGCCTTCGGCAACTTCGTCGACGGGCGCCTGTTCGTGATCGCCGACGGCATGGGGGGGCACAACGCGGGGGCGGTGGCCAGCGCCATGGCGGTCGACGCCATCGAGACCTTCTTCCGCTCCTACCACGCCGAGCCGCACCAGGCCTGGCCCTATCCGGTCGATCGCTCGCTGTCGCTGGCGGCGAACCTCCTGCGCGTCGGGATCAAGGTGGCCAACGACAAGATCCGCGAGGCGGCGGCCGCCGACCGCAGCCGCGCCCGGATGGGGACCACCGCGGTGGCGAGGGCCATCGGCGAGGAGCAGCTGGCCATCGCCCACGCCGGCGACAGCCGCGCTTACCGCTACCGGGGCGGCAGCGTCACCCGCCTCACCCGCGACCACTCGGTCGCCGAGGAGATGCGGGCGGCGCGGCCGGAGATGACCGACGAGGAGCTGGCCACCTTCGCCCACCGCAACGTGGTGACGCGCAGCCTCGGCAGCAAGGAGGAGATGGAGCCGGCCATCTACGTGGGGCGCGTGCAGCCGGGCGACATCTTCCTGCTCTGCAGCGACGGCCTCTGGGGCGCGGTCTCCGACGGGAAGATCACCTCGGTGCTGCGCGAGGCGCCCGATCTGGAGTCGGCCTGCCAGCTGCTCGTCGACGCGGCCAACGAGGCGGGCGGCCCGGACAACGTCTCGGTGCTGCTGGTCCGCGCCGGCTGAGCCCGCCCGAACCATGATCCGCCCGCTGATCGAGCAGAAACGGATCGTCGTCTGCGTGGGGCCGGGCGGCGTGGGCAAGACCACCACCGCGGCGGCGCTGGGGGCGGCGGCGGCGCGGCTCGGCCGCAAGACGCTGGTCTCGACCATCGATCCGGCGCCCCGCCTGGCCGACGCGCTCGGCGTGGGGGGGCTCGGCCCGGAGCCGCGCCCGGTGCCCGCCGAGGCCTGCCGGGCGCTGGGGATCCCGGAGGCGGCGGCGGGGCGGCTCTCGGCCGTCCGTCTCGACACCGCGCGCGCGTTCGCCCGGCTGGTCGAGGAGCAGGTCGCCGATCCGGAGATGCGGCGGCGGATCTTCGACAACGCGATCTACCGGGAGATCACCACCTCGCTCACCGGCTCGCAGGAGTACGCGGCCACGCTGGCGCTCCACGAGCTGGCGCGCGCCGGGGCCTACGACCTCATCGTGCTCGACACGCCGCCCACGGCGAACGCGCTCGACTTCCTCGACGCCCCCAAGCGGCTGGCGGCCGCGGTGACCAGCCCGGCGCTGAGCTGGTTCGCGCGGCCGGCGGGCGGCGGCGGGCTGTTCTCGCTGCAGCGGTTGCGCGCGGGCGGAGCCCTGGTGCTGCGCCGGCTGGCCAAGCTGGTGGGGAGCCGGTTCCTCGACGACATCGGCGCCTTCCTGACCGACTTCCAGGGGGTGCTGGGCGGGTTCCTCGAGCGCGCCAAGGCGGTCGACGCGCTCCTGCGCGCGCCCGAGGCGGCGTTCCTGCTGGTGCTGGTGCCGGCGGTGGCGGCGGTCGACGAGGCGCTCTACTTCCACGACCGGCTGCGCGAGGCCGGCGTGCCGCTGGCGGCGTTCGTGGCCAACCGGGTGCAGCCGGCGCCCGGGCTGGTCGACGCCGCCGCGCTGGCGGCGATGAAGCCGTCGGCCGCCCTGATCAATGTCGCGCGCGGCCGCGTCGTCGACGAGGCGGCGCTTATCGCGGCGCTGGCGGCGCATCGCATCGCCGGGGCCGGCATCGACGTTACGGTCGAGGAGCCGTTGGCCGCTTCGTCACCGCTGTGGGGCATGGAGCACGTGCTGATCACGCCGCATACCGCC
>DASZVW010000096.1:0-6042 GCA_035546895.1 Polyangia bacterium | reverse complement strand
GATGCCCGACGAGGTGCGCGCCTCCGTCTACGACGACACGGGCGCGCTCTGGAGCGACGTCCGCTTCCCCCCCTCGGGCGCGCTCGCCCCCCAGAGCGCGACGGTGCTGGGGACCATCTTGATCCAGCCGGGCGCCGTGGCCGGCGATCTGCGGATCGATCTGCGCGGGCTGCTGGGCGGCGTGCTGGTCGACGAGGCGACGCTGACGATCCCGCCGGCCTCGCTCTCGGCCGGGACCTTCCCGGTGACGCTGTCGGCGACGCTGCCGGCCGACGGCGACGGTGACGGCGTCCCCGACGCCATCGACGACTGCCCGGCGCTCGCCGATCCGCGACAGACCGGCTGCCCCGCCGACGCCGGCGCCGCCGACGCGGCGCTCGGGCGCCACGACGCCGCGACGACGGACGCCTCGCCGGCCCGCGACGGCGGCCGCGACGCCGGCGAGGACGCCCGCCACGACGCCGGCGAAGGCGCCACGCACGACGCGGGTCACGACGCCGGCCACGGCAACAAGGGGACCGGCTCCGCCTGTGGCGGCGCCGGCGAGTGCGCCAGCGGCTTCTGCAAGGACGGCGCCTGCTGCAACACCGCCTGCACCGACCCCTGCAACAGCTGCGTGAGCGGCACCTGCACGGCGGTCAAGAACGGCGAGGACGATCCGGAGTGCCTGGCCCCCATGACCTGCAACAAGAAGGGGAAGTGCGTGGCCGCCGCCGACGCGGGCGCCGGCGCCACGAACGGGAACTGACCGGCGACTGATTTGCGCGCCGACCGCCGGGCGGGCACCATGGCGCCATGGCGGACGAGCGGCCTTCGCGCTGGGGCCGCCGGCTGCGCATGCTCCTCGGTCTCGTCGTCGCCCTCGCGGTCCTGCTCCTGGTCCTGACCTGGATCTCGACCGACCATTTCCGCGCCTTCGGCGGGGCGCCCGCGGGCGAGCGGCTGGTCCGGATGCGGGCCTCGCCCCGCTTCGTCGACGGCAAGTTCCGCAACGTCGAGCCGACGGCGCTGATGGCGGCCGGCGACTACGGGGGCGCGCTCAAGCACTGGCTGTTCGGCAAGGAGATGCGCGTCCCGGTCTGCCCGCTGCCGCTGGCCACCGACACGGTGGCGCGGCTGGCGACGCCGCCCGCCTCCGGGCTGCGCGTCACCTGGCTCGGGCACTCGACGGCGCTGATCGAGCTCGACGGGGCGCGGATCCTGACCGATCCGGTGTGGGGCGAGCGCGCCTCGCCGTCGCGCTGGGTGGGCCCGAGCCGCCTGCACCCGCCGCCGCTGGCGCTCGCCGACCTGCCGCCGCTCGACGCGGTGGTCATCTCGCACGAGCACTACGACCACCTCGACATGGAGACGGTGACGGCGCTGGGGGCGCGCGGCGCGACCTTCCACGTGCCGCTGGGGATCGGCGCGCACCTCGCCGCCTGGGGGATCCCGGCCGCGCAGATCGTCGAGCACGACTGGTGGCAGGACGCCGTGATCGCGGGCGGCGTCCGGATCGTCTCCACGCCGGCGCGCCACTTCAACGGGCGCGGCCTCCCCTGGCGGGTGGGGGCGCTCTGGACCTCCTGGTCGATGGTGGGGCCGCGCCACCGGCTGTTCTTCAGCGGCGACACCGGGCTGACCGCCGGCTTCGACGAGATCGCCCGGCGCGAGGGGCCGTTCGACGTGGCGCTGCTGGAGATCGGCCAGTACCACCAGAGCTGGGGGACGATCCACCTCGGGCCCGAGGGGGCGCTGGAGGCGTTCCGCCGGCTCGGCGCCCGGACGCTGCTGCCGATCCACTGGTCGACGTTCGTGCTCGCCTATCACGCCTGGTCGGAGCCGGCCGAGACGCTGGTCGAGGAGGCCGCCAGGCGGGGCGTCCCGGTGGTGACGCCCCGGCTCGGCGAGCCCGTCGAGCCGGTCACCCCGGACGGCGCGCCGGCGCCGGCGGCGACCACGGCCTGGTGGCGCGCGCTGCCGCCGATCGCGCCCAGGTGCCCCTGAGGCGCGGCGGTCGATCTCGCCGCGGCGCTTCTGCTATGAAGGGCGCCATGACGTTGCTGGATCTGGGACCCCGGGCCGGCGCGCGCACCGTCGGGGTCGCGGTCGCGGCCCTGCTCGCCGCGCTCTCGGGCGTGGCGGCCGCCGCCGAGGCGCCGGCGCCGCAGCCGCCCGAGCCGGCGCCCGAGCGGGTCACCTTGAAGGAGGCGGTCGACCGGGCGCTGGCCCGCAACCCGACGGTGACGGCCGCCCGCGCCGAGATCGATCGCGCCGACGCCCTGGTCAAGGAGGCGAAGGCCGGCTGGTACCCGACGCTGGCCGGGTACGGCAGCTACACCCGGCTCGATCACGCCCGGACGTTCGGCGGGGCGACCGAGCTCTCGATCAACGAGGTGGCGGCCAACCTGACGCTCACCGTCCCGCTGGTGTCGGCGCCCGCCTGGACCAACACGCGGCTGGCCAAGGACAACCGCCGCATCGCCGAGGCGAGCGCGCTCGACGTCCGCCGCCAGGTCGCGCAGGCGACCGCGCGCGCCTATCTGACCGTGGTCGCCCAGCACCGGCTGATCGCCGCCTCGGAGACGGCCCGCGCCAACGCCAAGGACCACTACGACTACGCGCACACGCGCCTGGTGGGCGGGGTGGGGCGGAGCATCGACGAGGTGCGGGCGCAGCAGGACCTGGCCAGCGTCGACGTCCAGGTCGAGCAGACCTACGTGGCGCTGGCCCGGGCGCGCGAGGCGCTGGGCGTGCTGGTGGCCGGCCCGGCGCCCATCGACACCGTCGAGGAGGTCGACCTCGGGGCCATGCCGGCGCTGCAGAGCGCGCTCGAGGAGGCGGCCGCGCGGCGGACCGACATCAAGGTCCTCGACGAGCGGGTCCTGACCGCCAAGCAGTCGGCCGACGACGTGTGGGCCTACTACGCCCCGTTCGCCAGCGTCGTCGCCCAGCCGTTCTTCCAGGATCCCCCCACGGTGCTCCTCCCCAAAACCGGCTGGCAGGCGCAGCTGGTGCTGACGCTGCCGATCTACGACGGCGGCCAGCGGACCGGCGTCTCGCACGAGCGCGATGCGCTGCTGGCCGAGGCGCGCGCCAACCTGGACGCCGGCCTGCGCCAGGCGCGCTCGGACGTGCGGGTCAGCTTCGAGGAGATGCTGCGCGCCGACCAGGGGCTGGCCTCCGCGCGCGACGCCGCCCGCCTGGCCCACAAGGCCTACGACCTGGCGACGCTCGCCTACCGCGCGGGCGCCAGCACCAACATCGAGGTGCTCGACGCCGCCCGCCAGGCCCGCGACGCCGACACCGCCAGCGCCGAAGCCGAGGACCTCTCGCGCCAGGCCCGCCTCGACCTCCTCGTCGCCGCCGGCCGCTTTCCCTAGGCCGTGCGCGGCGGGCGCGCGCCGAAGATGGCGGTGCCGACGCGGACGATGGTGGCCCCCTCGGCGACGGCCACCTCGAGGTCGCCGCTCATCCCCATCGACAGCTCGCGCAGCGCGACGTTCGCGCGCGGGCGGGCGGCCTCGCGGTCGCGCAGCGCGCGCAGCGCCGCGAAGTGCGGGCGCGCCTCGGCGGGATCGTCGGTGAGCGGCGGGATCACCATCAGGCCCGCGCAGGTGACGTTCGGTAGCGCGGCGAAGCGGTCGAGCAGCGCGGGGAGATCGGCCGGCGCGACGCCGCGCTTCTGCGGCTCGGCGGCGACGTTGACCTGCACCAGGCAGGCCTGCGGGGCCCCGCGCGCCGCGATCGCCTCCAGCAGCGCCGCCGAGTCGACGGTGTGCACCAGCGCCACCTGGCCGGCCACGTACTTGACCTTGTTGCTCTGCAGCGGCCCGATGTAGTGCCACTCCGGCGGCGCCGGCAGCGCGTCGACGGCCAACGCGGCCCGCTTGTCGCGCAGCTCCTGGGCGTAGTTCTCGCCGAAGGCGCGCTGGCCGGCGGCGAGCGCCGCCCGCACGTCGTCGGCGGTCATCTTCTTGCTGACCGCCAGCAGGCGGACGGAGGCCGGATCGCGCCCGGCCGCGCGGGCGGCGGCGGCGATCCGGGCGCGCACCTCGGCGAGCCCGGCGGCGATCGTCTCGGCGCGGGTCATCGCCCGGCGTCGGGGCCGGCGGCACCGAAGCCGGCGGCCGGGTAGCGGGGGAGGGCGCCCAGCGCCAGCAGGTCGGCCAGCACCTCGGCGAGCGGCAGGCCGATGACGTTGGTCAGCGAGCCGCGCAGCTCGGTGACGAAGGCGGCGGCGATCCCCTGCACGGCGTAGCCGCCGGCCTTGTCGCGCCCCTCGCCGCTGGCCACGTAGGCGTCGACCTCGGCGGGCTGCAGCGCGCGCATCGATACCTGCGTGGTGACCGCGCGCTCGAGCCGCCGCCCCTCGAACCGGATGCTGGTCGCGGTGACCACCTCGTGGCGGCGGCCGGCCAGGCGGCGCAGCATCGCGCGCGCCTCGGCGTCGTCGGCCGGCTTGCCGAGGATGGCGTCCTCGACGATCACCGTGGTGTCGGCGGCCAGCACGGCCAGCGGGCGCCCGGCCGCGGGGCCGTCGGCGACCGCGTCGCACTTGGCGGCGGCCACCCGGCGCGCGTAGTCGAGCGGCTTCTCCCCGGCCAGCGGCGTCTCGTCGACGTCGCCCGGGACGATCTCCAGCACCAGGCCCAGGCGCTCGAGCAGCTCCCGCCGGCGCGGGGAGGCCGAGGCCAAGACGAGATCGGCGAGATCGGGCGCGCGGGTCATCTGCGCGGGGCTTTTACCACGCGGACAACCTTGGCGGCCGCCGGGCCGACAACGGACGGCATGCGAGCGCTCACCGTCCTCTTTTGTGGTCTGGCCCTGGGTCCGGCCGCCTGCGCCCCCCAGACCGATCTCTCCGACGTCCCCGCCACCGGCGCTTCGATGCCGCCGGTCCCCACCGGCCCGGCCGGCGCCACGCTGGTCGATCCGGCGGCCGGCGCGACCTCCGTTCCGCTGAACCTGGCCGGCATCACCGTCCGTTTTCCAGCGCCGATCCCCGGGAACGGCGCCGGCCTGGTCGTCTGCGACGGCGCGCCGGCGCCGGTGCCGGCGTCGCCGCCCGCCGACACGCCGTGCCCCGACGGCGGCGGCGCCTGCTACCGCGTCGATCTGGCCGGGAGCCTGCCGGCCAGCGCCGCCTGCGCGGTGTCGATCGCCGCCGGCGCGGTCGACGGCACGGGCGCGGCGATCGCCGCCGGGACCATCGGCGTGTTCCAGGACGCCGACGCGCCCGACGTGACGCCGCCGGTGCTCTCCAACCTGGCCGTGTCGGCGGCCGGCCCCTGCCTGGACGTCAGCTTCGCCACCGACGAGCCGGCCGGCGCGACCATCGTGATCCAGGCCGGCGGCGTGGAGATCGACACCCCGGCCGGCGCGGGGGCGCAGAGCTTCGACGTCGGGATCCCGCTCGGCGCGCTGCCGCCGTCGACGGCGGCCACGGTCACCGTGAACGCCACCGACCTGGCCGGGAACACGGCCGTCTCGGCGCCGTTCGCCTTCACCACGCCGGTGGCGCTGCCGCCGATCGCCATCACCGAGGTGCTGGCCAACCCGACCGGCCCCGAGCCGCAGCAGGAGTACGTCGAGCTGCGCAACCTGGGCGACGCCGACGTGCCGCTCGCCGGGCTGCGCCTCCAGGACAGCAAGGGGGGCGACGACCTGCCGGCGGAGACGCTGGCGGCCGGGGGCTACGCGCTGGTGGTGACCGCCACCTACGACCCCGACGAGGGGAGCGATCCGGCGCCGCGCGCGGGGACGCTGCTCCTGCGGGTCGACACCCGGCTCGGCTCGGACGGCCTCTCGAACTCGGGCGAGGCGGTGCAGCTGGTGCAGGGCGACGCGGTCGTCTCCAGCTACGGCGGCTGGGTCAGCGTGTCGGCCGGGAGCTGGAACGGCAACGCCGTCCACCGGCTGGTGGAGACCGCCTGCGACAGCTCGGACGCCTGGAACCACACGCCGCTGCCGCCCACGCCCGGCGGGGGGCCGCCGTGACGGGCGCCGGCGGCGCGCTGGCGCGCGGGGGGCGGGCTGCTAGCGTTGAACGCCCGCGATGCT
>DASZVW010000095.1:0-2189 GCA_035546895.1 Polyangia bacterium | reverse complement strand
CGCCGCGCTCACCGAGCAGGTCGACGGGGCGACGCTCGTCGACCTGTTCGACAGCGAGGACTGGTGGGCGCCGTTCCGCGGGCGGCAGGCGGCCATCGTGGCCGGCGGCCACCTGCTGGCCGTGCGGGGCGACAAGGACCTGCCGGCCCCGCTCGGCCTACCCGCGCGCGGGCCCGACGCCTTCGTCTCGGCGGGGCTGCTGGTCGGCGCGCGCCCGTTCGTGGCGGCGGTCGCCCCCATCACCCTGACCCGCCGGACCGAGCCGACCTCGCTCATGCTGGCGGCGCCGTTCGACGCGGCGGCGCTGGCCCGCGCGCTCGGCGCGCCGGTCGCCCTCTCCGACGGCCACCGCCTGGTCGCCTCCACCGGCGACGGCGCGCAGGCCGCGATCTTCGCCGCGGTCCCCGGGAAAGAGGAGGCGGGCCGCTACCTGGCGGAGGCGGCCGGCGAGCTGGCAGTCGCCGCCCCCGCCTCGGCGAACGCCTGGGTCTGGACCCTCGTCCCCCTCCCCGCCCCGGTCGCCGCCGGCCCGGCCAGCGACCCGCGCCTCTGGCTCGGCGTGGCGGCGCTGCTGGCGATCGGCGCCCTGCTGTTCGGGCGCGCGCGCGGACGCGCCGTCGCCGCCGACGCCGGCCGCACGACGCCCGCGGGGCACGCCGCCGGCGGCACCGCGCTGCTCGGCGAGCCCGAGCCCGCCCACCGCAACGCGGTGGTGCACATCGGCAGCGGGAACGGCCTCACCGACGAGGAGCGGCGCTCGACCGCCAAGATGGGGACCCCGCGCACGCCCGCCAGCGATCCGGTGCTGTTCGGGCGCTACCGCCTCCTGCGCCGGCTCGACGGCGGCGGGATGGCCGACATCTACACGGCCGCCCTGCACGGGGCCGAGGGGTTCCGCCGGGTGTTCGTCATCAAGCGGCTCCGGCCGGAGCTGGCGCGCAACCGCAACGCGGTCGAGCAGTTCATCGACGAGGCCAAGCTCGGCTCGACGCTGGTCCACCCGAACATCGTGCCGGTGTTCGACTTCGGCAAGGTGGGCGACGAGTACTTCATGGCCCAGGAGTACATCGTCGGGCGCGACATCTCGCGGCTCCTCCACCGGCACCTCGAGCGGTTCGGGCGTCCGCTCGACGAGCGGCTGATGCTCTACATCGCGCACGACGTGCTCGACGGGCTGGCCTACGCGCACGCCCAGACCGACGCCGACGGCCGGCCGCTGGGGCTCGTCCACCGCGACATCGCCCCCGGCAACATCATGGTGACCCACCGGGGCGAGGTGAAGCTGTTCGACTTCGGGATCGTCAAGGCCACCGGCCCCGGGCGCGTCTCCAAGACCGAGACCGGGGTGGTGAAGGGGAACGTCGGCTTCATGTCGCCCGAGCAGGCGCGCGGGCAGGCGGTCGATCCGCGCTCCGACCTCTTCTCGCTGGGCCTGGTGATGTACTACGGGCTCGTCGACGAGCAGATCTACAAGGGCGACGGGACGTTCGAGCAGCTCCTGCAGGCGGCCTCCGGGCCGACGCCCGAGCAGCTGGCCAAGATCGACCACCTGCCGGTGGCGGGGCCGGTGGTGCGGCGCGCGCTCTCGGTCGATCCCGCGCAGCGCTTCCAGGACGCCGCCGCGTTCGCCGCCGCGCTGGCCCCGCACGTCGCCGGGTGCCGCGCCGAGGCGGCGGCGCTCATGCAGCAGCTGTTCGGCGACGAGCTGCGCGCCCCGCTGGCCGGCTGACGGCGTTCCGGCCGGCGCTCAGGCGGCGGCGAAGTAGCGGAGCGCGTTCTCGCCCAGGAGCTTGGTGAGCGCCGGGGCGCGCCAGCCGCGCCGCCAGAGGAGCTCGGTGAGGCGCGGCAGGTCGGCGGCGTCGCGCAGGCCGCGCGGCAGCGGCAGGAAGCCGTCGAAGTCCGACCCGAGCGCCACGCAGTCCTCGCCCCCCACGCGCGCCACGTGCTCGATGTGGTCGGCGATCCGCTCCAGCGAGCAGAACGGCCGCCCCAGGTACGGCGCGACGAAGATGACGCCCACCACGCCGCCCCGCTCGGCGACGGCGCGGATCTGGTCGTCGTCCAGGTTGCGCGGGTGCGGGTGGACGCCGGCCGCGCCGGAGTGCGAGGAGAACGGCGGCCGCGCCGCCTGCTCGACGATGTCCCAGAAGGTCTTCTTGCTGGCGTGCGCGACGTCGAGCCGGATCCCG
>DASZVW010000094.1:0-4051 GCA_035546895.1 Polyangia bacterium | reverse complement strand
AGCGGCCGCCGCGGCGCCGCCGGCGCGCGGCAGCGGGGCGAGGCGCCCGTCCGTGCCCGCCGTCCCTGCTGTCCGGCCGACGCGCGCGTCTAGGGACGCTCAGCGCCGGCTGTCGGGGTCGTCGTCTTTGGCGCCGGCGGCCTGGCTGGGGAACAGCTCGGAGAGCGGGCGGAAGGCGCCGCTCATCCGGCGGGCGGGGGGATCGAGCAGCCGGGGCAGCTCCACGAGCGCCTGGGCGCCGCCGATCGGCTCGACGGGCTCGGGCCGCAGCAGCGCCTCCAGCTCGTCGACCTCGCTGGCGGCGCGCCCGCTCGCCAGCCGGTTCCGCTCGACCGCGCGCTTGAGGCGCGCCTCGTCGATCCCCATCTCGGCCGCCAGGTCGACGTTGGTGTCGATGCGTACCACCGCGGCGACGGCGCCGGCGCCGTTCCCCAGCGTGCGGAGGGGGCCGGTGAGGCCGGCGCCCAGGGTCCGCAAGGGGCCGGTGAGGCCGGTCGGCGCGCTCCGGCCGGGGCCCGCGCTCAACGCCGCCTTGCGGGCCAGCATCTGGTTCAGGACCTCGCGCGACGGCCCGTCGAGCCGGAGGAACTGCACGCCCATCCCGTGCGGCTTGTTGGGCGCCGCCGGATCGAACTCGCGCACCCAGGTCACCTTGCCGTCGCCGGCCAGCGCGACCTCGCCGCCCGCGAGCTGCACCTCGAACTGGAAGATCTCGCCCACCGGACGCGGCGTCCGGCTGGCCAGGAAGAGGCCGCCGCGCGTGACGTTGGGGGCGAACTTCTCGATGAAGGTCTCGAACGCCGCGTAGCGGAGGCGGACGCGAACGGGCGCGGCGGGGACGGCGGACGGTGGGGCGGGGCGCTGATCCGAGCTCACGAAAGAATTTCAGTATCCGACGTCCGCTCCCGTCCCGTCAATCGCCGGCGCCGGCCGGCCGAGCGCGCGCGCGCCCGTCGAGCCGGAACACCTTCCGGGTGGTCTCCGTCGTCTGCGCGTCGAGCTCGTCCGGGGCGATCCCGCGCAGCCCCGCCACCACCTTCAGCGTCTCCACGATGAAGGCCGGCTCGTTCCGCGCCCCCCGGTGCGGCACCGGCGCCAGGTAGGGGGCGTCGGTCTCGACCAGGATCCGATCGGCCGGCGCGAAGGCGGCCGCCTCGCGCACGTTGCCGGCGTTCTTGAAGGTCACGATCCCCGAGAACGACAGGTGGTGGCCGAGGTCGAGGTAGGCGCGCGCCTCGGCGACCCCGCCGGTGAAGCAGTGGATGACGCCCGGCAGCCCCGCGGCCTCCAGGCGCAGGATCTCGGCGGCGTCGGCGTGGGCGTCGCGGATGTGCGAGACCACCGGCAGGCCCGCCGCCCGCGCGAGCGCGATCGAGCGCCGGTAGGCCGCCTGCTGCCGGTCGCGCGGCGAGTGGTCGTAGTGGTAGTCGAGCCCGGTCTCGCCGATGCCGACCACCCGGGGCGCGCGCGCCAGCCGCTCGTACGCCGCCCAGTGCTCCTCGGTCGCCTCGGCGGCGTCGTGCGGGTGGACGCCGACGGTGGCGAAGACGTCCGGCTCGGCCGCCGCGATGGCCGCCGCCTCCTCGGCCGCGGCGGCGCCGCGTCCCACCCCCACGCACACGAAGGCGGTCACGCCGGCCGCCCGCGCGCGGGCCAGCACGGCGGCGCGATCTTCACCGAAGTACGACTGATCCAGATGACAATGCGAGTCAATCATGCGCTAAATGTTTGTAGCAGAGCCTCCGATTCTACCGGAAGGGGCGGGGCGCGACTGCGCTCGGCGACAAAAGTGCTTCCCAAACCAGAAGACGAAGACAAGACGCGGGCCCTCGGCCCGAACCAGACGCCGACGGGGGTGGCGACCGCCGTCGACGCCGACGCCTTGTCGCCCGGCACGCTGGCCGGGGCCTACGTCCTCAAGAAGGAGATCGCCTCCGGCGGCGGCGGGACGGTCTACGAGGCGCAGCACAAGGTCCTCGGGCGCCGCGCGGCCGTGAAGGTGCTCCGGCGGCAGCTGGCGGCCTCGCCGCAGATGGTGACGCGGTTCGTGCGCGAGGCGCAGGCCGTGAACATGATCAAGCACCCGTCGATCGTCGACATCTACGAGTTCGACACGCTCCCCGACGGGCGGCCGTTCTACGTGATGGAGCTGCTCGAGGGGACCGACGTCCGCTCGATGCTCAACGAGCGCGGCCGCTTCGCGCCCACCGAGGTGCTGGAGATCCTGGAGCCGGTCTGCTCGGCGCTGCAGGTGGCGCACGAGAACGGCATCGTCCACCGCGACCTCAAGGCCAGCAACATCTTCATGGCCCGCTCGGGCGACAAGCGGACCATCAAGCTGCTCGACTTCGGCATCGCCAAGCTGATGCACCCCGACGCCTCGGAGGCGGGCCTGACCGTGGTCGGCACCCGGCTCGGGACCTCGTACACCATGGCGCCCGAGCAGATCCGCGGCGACGGCGTCGATCCCCGGACCGACATCTACGCGCTGGGGGTGGTGCTCTACCACCTGCTGACCGGGCAGTACCCGTTCCGCGCCGAGACGATGACCGACATCGAGCGGCTGCACCTGGAGGCGCCGCCGCCGCGCCCCAGCCAGGCCGCGCCGGTCACGCCCGCGTTCGACGCCGTCGTGCTCCGCTGCATGGAGAAGACGCCCGAGCGGCGGTTCCAGAGCGTCAAGGCCTTCATCGAGGCGCTGCGCGAGGCCGTCGGCACCAGGTCGGCGCAGGCGGAGACCACCGCGCGCGCCGCCGCCATCTACGTCGAGATCCGGATCGCCGAGGGGGCCGACGCCGAGAGCGACGCCGTCCTCGACGACACCTCGGCGATCCTCGACGCCGCCGAGCAGAGCCTGCGCGGCGCCGGCCTGGGGCTGCCGCTGCTGACCGGCGGCGCCATCATCGGGGCGCGCGTGCTCTCCGAGGGGCCCGCCGGCGAGGCCGAGCGCGCCGAGGTGGTGGCCGCCGCCCAGGCGCTCCACCAGGAGCTCGCCGAGCGCCCCACCGCGGTGCCCGACGTGCACGTCAACATCTCGGTCCACGTCGGCCCGGCGGTGGTCAAGGACGCCGCCGAGGCGCCCGGCGGAAAGGAGATCGTCGGCGGCGAGCTGATGTCGACCGCCGACTGGGCGCCGCAGGACAACGTGGCCGCCGTCCACCTGACCGACGCCGCCCGCGGCTGAGCGCTCCCGTTACCTGAACACCCCGGTGGCGATCAGGGCTGCCACGAGGACGCCGACCACCGACTCGCCCGCGATGCCGCCCGCCGCCAGCGAGGTGAGCGACTCCTGATCGAGGCTCGGCCGCAGCCGGCCCGCCAGCCCCGCCGCCGCCGCGCCGATCAGCGCCGCCAGCGAGATCGAGGCCGGCAGCACCACCGCGATCCCCATCGCGGCGGGCGAGGGGAGAAACCGCCCCCAGCGGGCGCGCCCGGCGAGCGAGAGCAGCACGCCGACGCCGAGGCCGACCGCGCCCGCCAGCGCCGCGTGGGCCGGCAGGTTGGCGAGCCCGCCGCGCGCCGCCTCGGCCGTCGCCCGCCAGGTGAGCGCCGCGGGGGCCGGCAGGCTCTCGGTGCCGATCCCGTACGCCTTGACCACCACCAGGTAGACCGGGACGACGACCAGTCCGCCGAGCAGCGCGCCCAGGAGCTGCGCCAGGAGCTGCGCGCGCGGGCTGGCCCCCAGCCGCTGGCCGGCCTTGAACGCCCACAGCGTCTGGGCCGCCTGCGACGAGGTCCCCATGGAGACCGAGCCCGCCAGCACGGAGATGGTGGTCCCCGAGCGCCCGAAGCCGAGCTGCACCAGCGTCCCCAGCGGGCCCACGGGGGCCAGATCGGTCTCGCCGGTGGCGCGCGAGGAGACCACCGCCAGCACCAGCGCCAGCGCCACCGCCACCAGCGCCGTCAGCGGGTGCAGCCCGAAGGCGGCGCGCCCGACGACGACCACCACCACCGACCCGGCGACCAGCGCCACCGCGCCCAGGCGCGAGGAGACCGCCTCGGCCGGGGCGCTCGCCCCGCCGCGCCCCACCATGGCGCCCAGATCGCGGAA
>DASZVW010000093.1:0-14352 GCA_035546895.1 Polyangia bacterium | reverse complement strand
CGCGCACGTAGGCCTCGGCGGTGCGCACGCCGGAGTTCTCCTTGCCGAGCCCGACCGCGGTGACGCCGTCGAGCGCGTCGAGGACGTCGGTCCAGAAGCGGGGCTCGCCGATCTGCTCCCAGTAGCTGGGGGCCTTGCGGTCGGGGTAGCGATCGGGCTGCAGGAACCGCGTGGCGAGCAGCTCGGCCGCGCGGCGCGCCTCGCGCGAGGTCCGCCGCGACGGCGAGGCGGCGAACGCCCGCAGCGCCATCCCGGTCACGAGGTGGCTCGAGGGGCGGGCGGCCGAGTCGGTGCGCACGCCGCGCCAGGCCCAGCCGCCGTCGGCCTGCCGGTTGGCCAGCAGGTAGCGGAACCCGCGTTCGATCCGCGCGTCGTCGTCGTACCCGGCGCGGCAGAGCGCGGCCAGCGCCCACCCCTGGAAGTGCACCGCCACCGCCCGCGCGCGGGCCTCCGGCGTCTCGCCCAGCGCCAGATCGCCGATCCCGCCGTCCTTGTCCTGCGACTCGAGCAGCAGGTCGGCGGCCCGCGCGACCGGGGCCTCGGTCTTGCGGAGGCCGTAGTCGGCCAGCCGCTCGAGCGCGCGCAGCGTGGCCACCGCGCGCGCGAACTTCGCCGAGCCGAGCGTCTTCTCGGGCGGCTTGGCCGGGAAGGCGCCGTTCTTCTCCTGCTTCTTGAGGAAGGCCTTCACCTCGGGGTAGGTGAGGATCTCGTCGGCCTTGGGCGCCTCCTCGTCGTCGATGAGGTCGCGGCGCACGCGCGCCACCAGCGCGCGGCTCCCCTCGCGCAGCAGGATCGGCACCGGATCACGGCCGAGGCGCGCGCGCCACCCCGAAGGGAACCGGGGGGGCGTCCCCGGCGGCGGCGCGGGCGTGAGGCGGTTCATCTCCCCGGAAGGGTATCGCAAAATCCGGACCTGCGAAGCGCGGGGACGAATTTTTTCAAGAGATTTCGCGGAGACGCCGGGGCCGTCAGGAACCCGGCGCACAGTCGTCGTTGCACATGGGCCACTTCCAAGTAAAACTCCACCCGCCCCACACGCCACGAGCGCGGATGAGCTCTCCCGAACGCCCCCCGAAGCAGCAAGCTTTTTTGGCGCTCCTGAAAGAGGGGTGGACCTCTCTGCACCTCGACGCGCGCCGCGCCGGCGTGGTGGTGCCGGCGTCGTTCCGTGGCGAGGCGCACCTGGTGCTCCAGTACGGCCACGACCTGCCGATCGCCATTCCGGACCTGGAGGTCGACGACCAGGGCGTCCGCGCGACGCTGTCGTTCTCGCGCCAGGAGCACCTGACGGTGGTCCCCTGGTCGGCGGTCTACGCGGTCGTCTGCATGGACGGCCGCGGCGTCCTCTACCCGGAGGACGTGCCGAGCGACGTCTCGGTGATCGCCGCGCCGGAGGCCGCCGCGGAGGTGCCCGCCGCCGAGGTGGCGGCCGCCGAGGTGGCGGCCGCGGGGGGCGAGGTCGGCGCGCGCCGGCTCCGCTCGATCCCGGCTCACCCCGACGCCGAGCTCGAGGAGCCGCTCGCCACGCCCCGGCGCCGCCGCCCGCAGCTCCGCCTCGTGAAGTAGGCCCGCGGCGGCCGCCCGCGGCGCTACTCGCGGATCACGGTGTCGGCCAGGAACTTGGCCAGCTCGTCGTGGTGGGCGCGGGCGTCCTCGTACCCCATGCGCGCCACCTCCGCGGCGTAGAGCCCGTCGAACAGGATGTACGAGAGGAGATCGGCCTCGTCGGCGCCGCGCGCGGTGGCCAGCCGCCGCAGGAGCTGGATCCCGGCGCCGCCGCCGCTCCCTTTGAAGCGCCCCGAGCGGGCCACCTCGCCGGCGATCTCGCCCAGGTCGCCCGAGGGGCGGATCATGTACTCGCCCACGATCCGGTAGGGGGCGCCGCGCATCTGGGTGACCACCTGGTCGAACCGCGCCAGGTGCTCGGGGCTGCCGGTGGCGCGCACCGCCTCGATGACGGCGTTGAAGCGGCGCAGCCGATCGAGGTCGTAGTCGATGTGATCGAGCAGGAAGGCGTCGAGGATCTTGCCGACCAGGAAGGCCGCGCCCGGGAAGGGCATCGACTCTTCGGGGACGCCCGCGTTGGCGTGCGGCTGCTGCCGGAGGCCGATCACCAGCACCTTGTCGGCGCCGAGACGCAGCGCCGGCGACAGCGGCGTGTTCTGGCGGAGGCCGCCGTCGCAGAAGAAGCGCTCGCCCACGCAGATGGCGGGGAAGAGGATCGGGAGCGCCGCCGAGGCGAGCGCGTGCTCGGCGCCGATGGTGACCGACTGCGCGCGCACGAACGGGTCCTTGCTCCAGGTGGAGGCCGCGCGGTCGCGGGCGCTCTGCAGGAAGACGACCGTCTTCCCCGACCCGATGTCGGTGGCGGTGACCGACAGCGACTCCAGCTTCCCGTCGCGGATGTTGGGCCCGATCCGGTGCCAGGGGATGAGCCGGCGGACCACGTGCTCGAGCTGCTGGGTCTGCACGATGCCGCCCAGGTGGCGCTGCCCCTCGACCTCCTCGATGTGCCCGCTGCCGAGCAGGGTGGCCGGCGCGCGCATGAACTCCTTGACGCCGAAGGTGACCATCTCCTCGAGCACGAAGCTCTCCCAGCGGTCGACCAGGATCCGCCCCTGCTTGTCGGCGATGTCGGCGGTGGCGGCGAAGAAGCAGGCGTGGATGGCCCCCACCGAGGTGCCGCACATGATGTCGAACTGCACCTGGCCGCCGAGGTCGCCGGCCAGGTCCTCGCGGATGTAGCGCATGACGCCGGCCTCGTAGGCGCCTCGGGCGCCGCCGCCGGACAGGACCAGAGCCAACCGGGGACGGTCGCCGCGCGTTCGCGGTCGCGTCGGTGCGCTCATCCGATCTCTCCAGATTAAGCGAGCTGTGAGGAGGCGCAAGTCTTCGATGCGGCGATTGCGCAGTTTCGGGCGGCGCGATATGGACATCCGAGCGTGAGCGGCCAAGCGGACGCGGACCGCCGCGGGGGGATCGGCGCCTGGCTCCGCGCGCGGTGGCCCCGGGGTTCCCGCGTCTTGACGATCGGGGGCTGCCTGGCGATCGTCTTCGCGTTCGCGAAGCCGATGATCGTCTTCTGTGGCGGACGGGGCTGCCAGGCGAGCCTCGACCGGCTGGGGGGGACCGACGACTGGCGCCACTTCGCGATGCTCTGGGAGGCGGCGCGGGTGGCGCTGGGCGACTTCCACCAATTCCCTTCCTGGAACCCCTACCACTGCGGCGGGCTGGTCCTCTACCAGCACCCGGAGTCGCCGTTCCCGGGGCCGCTCTTCCTGCTGACCTATTTCTGGCGGCCGACGGCGGCGGCGATGAAGGTCTGGATCCTGGCCCACCTCGCCTGCGGGACGCTGGGGGCGCGCGCGCTGATCGCCGATCGCGGCGGCAACGCGGCCGAGCAGCTGCTGGGGGCGGCGTTGATGGCCGCCTCGGGGTTCTTCGCCGAGCACATCGGCGGTGGCCACCTCTCGTTCACGCCGTTCCTCTACCTGCCGCTCATCCTCTGGGCCTTCCGACGGTCGCTGCGGGATTTGCGGTACACGGTCGTCGTCGCCGGGCTGTTCGCGGTGACGGTGCTCGAAGGCGGCACCTACCCGGCGCCGCTGATGGCGGTGGCGCTGGCGGCCGAGTGCCTGGCGCGGCTCGGCTCGGCCGAGGACCGGCGCGCGATGGCGCGCGCGCTGCCGCTCACCGTCGGGCTGTTCGTCCTGCTGGCCGGGGTGCGCCTCCTGCCCGAGCTGCACTACCTGCGCGAGCACCCGCGCCTCGAGCCGCTCGACGACGGGATCGGGCTCGGCGAGGTCTTCTCCTTCTGGACCACGCGCGACCACGCGCGCCGGATGGCCGCCCACCGCTACGTCTGGCCCGAGTACGACACCTACGTCGGCGTGGTTCCGGTGGCGCTCATGCTCGTCGGCGTGCTGGTGGCGCTGGCCGTGCCGGACCCGCGCCGGCGCGCGCGGCGGATCGACCTGGCGGTGTTCGCCGTGCTGGTCTGGTGCGCGCTGGGGCGCGTGCGCCCGCTGTCGCTGGCGGCGCTGCTGCACGCGCTGCCGGTCTTCCGGTCGCTGCGCGTCCCCGCGCGCTTCCTGGGGCCGGCGATGGTCGGCTTCGGGCTGCTGGCGGCGGCGGCGCTGGCGGCCGGGCGGCGCCTGGCCGAGGGGCGCGGGCGGCGCGTGGCCCGGATCGCCGGCCTCGTCGAGCTGGTCCTGGTGCTCGCCGTGGCGGCCGACGTCTGCCACACGAACCAGCGGGTCGTGCAGCAGGGGCTCGAGCCGCCGCTGCCGCGCGGGCCGGCCAGCGCCGACTTCTTCCAGAACACCGCCGCCGACTACCGCCGGCTGCCGGCGTTCCCGGTCGAGGGCTTCGGGACGCGCGGCTGCTACGTGGCGCTCGAGTGGAAGCCGGCGCCCGGCATCACCGACGGGCGGGTGCCGCAGGCGCGCTTGGAGCCGCCGGGCGCGGGGACCATCCGTCAAACGCGCTGGTCGCCGAACCGGCTCGATTTCGAGGTCCAGCTCGACGCCCCCGCCACGCTGATCGTCAACCAGAACTACGAGAGCGGCTGGCAGGTCGACGGCGGCGAGAAGGTGGGCGCGTACGTCGTTCCCGAGCATCGATTCTGGGACATCCGCGCGCGTCCCGGCGAGCTGCCGGTGAAGGGGGCGATCGGCCTCCTGGCCGTCGAGCTGCCGGCGGGGACGCACCACCTGGTGCTCTGCCACCGCCCGCCCTGGCTGTGGCCGGGCGCCCTGCTGTCGCTCCTGGGCGTGGCGCTGGCGGTGGTGATCTGGCGGCGCGCGCGTCGCTGACTACCACTGGAGCTGGTCGTTCGAGGGGCCCCGCCGAGGACGCTTCCCGCCGGGCGCCGGGTCGTTGCTGTAGGTCTGGAGCGACGCCTGAACGAGCATGCCGGGCGGGGTCGGCGTTCCTTGCCAGTCCGCGATGAGCGACGGGAAGCTACATCCGCCGGGGTACCAGGCCCAGGCCGTCCAGCTGATCCTGTTCTGATCGGCGTAGGCGAGGAGCTGGGAGACGTAAGTATCGATCGCGGCCGTGTAGGTACCCTCGAAGCATTCAGCGCCGTCACCGAACTCGGTCATGACGACCGGATCGGTCGCCGCGAGGAACCCGAAGGCACTGTTCCAGCCGCTGGGGCCCTCGTCGGCGGTGCCGCCATAGGGGTGGGTCGCGTAGAGGATGTTGTAGCCGCTGATCCGATACGAGGGGATCCCCGAGAGATCGAACGCGAAGTCCAGCCCGCCGATCACCACCAGATTGTCGGCGCCCGCGCCGCGGACAGCGTCGTAGAGCTGCTGCATTCCGACCGCAATCCAACCGCCGCTGGTCATGCCACCCGACTTCCAGACGTTCCAGGGAACGTCGTGCGGCTCGTTGTAGAGCTCGAACAGCACGCGCCCGTCGTTCTTGTAGATGGAGGCGACCTGCGACCAGAAGGTGATCGAGTTCGTGTCGGCCATGAACTGCTCGCAGCTCGAGACGCAGCTCCCCAGCGTCCCCGTGTCGGACCAGTGCAGGTCGAGGATCACGTCCATCCCGGCCTCCTCGGCCCACTTGACGGCGGCGTCGACGGTCGTGGGATAGTTGGCGTCGGCGATCGGTGAAGCGGACAGCCAGAAGTCCTGGTTGAGCGCGATCCGCACGACGTTGGCATCCCAGCCCGCCTGGAGCTGGAAGTCGGACGCAGAGAGCTGCTCGCCGGTCGATGACCACTCGAGCGAAGGGCGATCGACGCCGTGGAACAGGTGTGGGTTTCCGGTGGCCGTGCAGACGGTGTTTCCGTTGACGTAGTAGCCGCCTTGCGCGATGTGTTTGGCCGTGGTGGTCATGCAACCGGTGGAGATCCCACCGTCGGTGCCCGCGTCCGGGCCGCCGTCAGCGCCCGACTGACCGGCCGTCGCGCCGCCGCCGGCGCCACCACGCGCGCCCGACTCGCCGGCCTTGCCGCCAGCACCGCCCGTTCCGGTGCCGACCTGGCCGCCGGTATCGGAGCTGGTCTGGTTCCCGCGACCGCAGCCTGTGCAGGCGGCGGCACTGAACAAAGTCACCAACAGGCCTGCCAGGTGCACACGAGATCGATCGCGCATGGCCAAGAGCTCCTTCCGGGAAGTATCGCTCGAAATCGGCCTGCTTCGGCCGCAGTGGAATTCGGGGACTCTCGACGGGCGGGCGCGCCGACGGTGGGGGAAGCTGTTATTCTGATCTCATGGGCGCCCCCTCGATCACGTTGTCGCCCGGCGGCGGGTTTCTGCTCGAGCCGACCGGGTCGGTCACCATCTTCACGCCGGAGATGCTCTCCGACGAGCAGCGCATGATGAAGGAGACGGCGGACGACTTCATGATGAAGGAGGTCATGCCGCGGGTGGCCGACATCGAGGCCAAGAAGCCGGGCGTGATGCGCGATCTCCTGCAGAAGGCGGGCGGCATCGGCCTCTTGGGGCACGACATCCCCGAGGCGTACGGCGGTCTGGGCGGCGACAAGACCAGCTCCAGCCTCATCACCGAGGCGGCCAGCCGCGAGGGGTCGTACGCGGTCAGCTTCGGCGCCCACGTCGGCATCGGGACCATGCCGCTGGTGCTGTTCGGCACCGCCGAGCAGCGGCAGAAGTACCTCCCCAAGCTGGCCTCGGGCGAGATGATCGCCGCCTACGCGCTGACCGAGCCGGGCTCGGGGTCGGACGCGCTGGCCGCCAAGACCAAGGCGGTGAAGTCGGCCGACGGCACCCAGTGGAAGCTGACCGGCTCGAAGCTGTTCATCACCAACGCCGGCTTCGCCGACCTCTTCACCATCTTCGCCAAGGTCGACGGCGAGCAGTTCACCGCCTTCCTGGTCGAGCGCGGCGCGCCCGGGCTGACCGTCGGGCCCGAGGAGCACAAGCTGGGGATCCGCGGCAGCTCGACCTGCCCGCTGTTCCTCGAGGACTGCACCATCCCCGTCGGCAACGTGCTGGGGACCATCGGCCAGGGGCACAAGATCGCCTTCAACATCCTCAACATCGGCCGCTGGAAGCTGGGGATCGGCGCCGTGGGCGGCGCCAAGTACTGCCTCGAGCTGGGGGTGAAGTACGCGCGCGAGCGCAAGCAGTTCGGCAAGCCGATCGCCGAGTTCGATCTCATCCGCAAGAAGATCGGCGAGATCGCCACCCAGACCTTCGTCGCCGAGTCGATGGCCTTCCGGACCGCGGGGCTGCTCGACGCGCGCGCGCACCAGATCGATCCGAACGATCCCCAGGTGCAGAAGAAGTCGATCGACGCCATCGAGGAGCACGCCATCGAGGCCTCGATCATCAAGGTGTTCGGGTCGGAGATCCTGCACGCGACGGCCGACGAGACGCTGCAGATCTTCGGCGGCGCCGGCTACATCGAGGACTACCCGATCGAGCGCGTCAGCCGCGACGCCCGCATCAACCGGATCTTCGAGGGGACCAACGAGATCAACCGGCTGCTGGTGCCGGGGACCATGCTCAAGCGGGCGCTCACCGGGCGGCTGGCGCTCATGAAGCTGGTGAGCGAGGTGCAGGGGGAGCTGGCCGACCCGATCAAGATCGACCGCCGCCCGCTCGAGGGGCCGCTCGGGCGCGAGCAGAAGAAGTGCGACTACGCCAAGCGCGCCATCGCCTACTCGGCCTCGCTGGGCGTGCAGAAGTACATGCAGCAGATCTCCGAGAAGCAGGAGCTGCTGGGCGTGCTGGCCGACGCCATCATCCTCACCTTCGGGATGGACTCGGCGATCTCGCGGACGCTGCAGCTCATCGCCGCCAAGGGCGAGGCGGCGAGCCAGATCCCCCTCTGCATGACCCAGCTCTTCGTGGCCCGCGCGCACGAGCAGGTCTTCGACATGCTCCGCGAGATGCTGATGTGGATGTCGCAGGACGAGGAGTGGGGGCGCGAGATCCGCGACATCAACAACTATTACAGCCTCGATCGCGTCAACACCTTCTCGCTCCGCCGCAAGATCGCCAAGCACGTCATCGAGGCCGGCGGCTACGCGCTCTGACCCCACCCCCGGGGTAGACCCGAGGGGCGCGATCGCTTGCCTGTGGGCGTCGATCCGCGGGAACATGCGGCCAATGGCGGCGAAGTGGCGGGTCGGCGCGGTGGTGGTCGGCGCGCTCGCCTGTCTGGCGGGCTGCGACGGGGACGGTCGAACCGATCTGGCGCTGGCGGTCGGCGCGGCCGCGCAGTTTCAGGCCCCGGCGGGGCCACCGCGCGCGGTCGGCTACCAGGTCGCGGTGGTGATCGAGCAGGTCGCCCGCGCCGGCGAGTCCGATTGCCCCAAGCTGTCCGCCGACCTCCACCTGCTGGTCGGCGGCGCGGAGATCCCGGCGGCCTTCGACCCCTCGACCGGCTGCCTGCTCACGACCTGGACGTCGGACCTCACGCCCCAGGTCGGCACCGTCACCGTGGACGCGCTGGAGGGCGATAGCCCGCTCGGCCACGCCGAGTTCTCGGACCTGGCGCCCGGCGCCGCCGCGACGCTGGCGGTCCCCGCCGACGGTGCGGTGCACGCCGGGGACGAGGTGGTGGTGGTCCCGCCGCCGGCCCTCTCGACGTCGTACGCGGAGGCCGCCTACGTCTATGCGCTGGACGACACCACCGTCGCCTGGTCGCAGCTCCCCACTCAGCAGGCCGACCGCGAGGCCGACGGGGTCCACCTGGTCGTTCCGGCGTTCACCGGCCGGGCGGCGCTGGCGTTCAACGGCATGCCTTACGTCACGCTGCCGAGCTACACCTGCCCGGGCTTCGACTTCTGCACCGCGACCGCGGACGACACGCTCGGCCCGGTGTTCGTCACGGAGTCGCCGTGAGCCGGCGCGGCGCCCGTTGGACCAAGCTCCTCGGCCTCGTCCTGGCCGGCGGGATGGCCGGCGCCGGATGCGGCGGCGGCGGCGCGGAGAGTCACCCCCCGCAATACTTGACCATCCAGGCCCAGTGGAACGACAGCCCGAGCGCCGTCGACCAGATCGGGTACCAGATGTCCGTCGACCTCGTGTGGCCCGATCGACTCCAGGGCTGCTACCCGCTGCCGCCGACCCTGGCGCTCCACATCGACGACGACATCGTGGTGGCGCCGCCGATCGAGGGCGACTGCGCGGACGAGTCCCTGACCATCGTCAACGGCGTGGCGGCGCGCGCGTCGACGACCGTCAGCCTGCAGGACGGCGATCAGGTGCTGGCCGAGGCGAGCTTCGACGGCCTCTTCCCTTACGCGGCCGCCACCCTGGTCGCGCCCGCGGCGGGGCAGGCGGCCAAGGCGGGCGATCCGTTCGCGATCGCCTTGCCGGTCCCGCCCGTGCTCGACACGACGGGCGCCCAGTTCTACTGGACCGACATACCGTCCACCGTCCCGCCGTTTTACTCCTGGGCCGCGGGGACGCTCTCGGCCGACGGGTCGACCTTGCAGGGGACGATCCCCGCCGCGGCGAGCGGTCACGCGATCGTGGTGGTGAAGGGGATCTTCGGCCAGGGGAACGACGTCGCCGCCGCCTCCTGCACCGGATTCCAGTTCTGCAACGGCCTGCCCAGCTTCGAGGCGGCGGGCCCGATCTCGCTCGACGTCGAGCCCTGAGCGCCGAGCGCGGCGCGGGCCCTCGACGGAACTGCTGGATCGGTGGCCGTGGTTCCCCTACCCTTTCCGGTGGAGGCGGGCGGTCATGTCGAGCTATGAGCTTCTGAGGCGGCCGGATCCGACACCCGCCAAGCGGGCGTCGGATCCGTCGTCGTCGGCGAAAGGGGCGTCGCCGACGCTCGGGCTGCCGCTGCTCCCGCGCCGGGGCGGCCAGCCGCTGCCGGCGCCGGTCCGGGAGCGGATGGAGGGGGCGTTCGGGGTCGACTTCGGCGGCGTCCGCCTGCACGCCGGGCCCGAGGCGGCGCGGATCGTTCGCGGGCAGGCCGCGCACGCGATCACCGAAGGGGAGAACGTGGCGTTCGCCGACGGGCGGCTGGCGGCCGGGACGCCGCTCGGCGATCGGCGGCTGGCGCACGAGCTGGCCCACGTGGTCCAGCAGCGGCGCGGCGGCGCCGTCCCCTCACCATTCCCCGGTGGATCGCTCGAGCGGGACGCCGAGCGGGCCGCGGACGCCTTCGCCGCCGGGCGCGCGCCGCGGGTCGAGCGCGCCAGCGCCCCCGGCCCGGCGCGCCAGATGGTGACCAAGGACCTCGGCGCGCTGTCGCTCCAGGAGCTGCAGGACGAGGCGGCGCGGGTCCAGAAGTGGCTCGCCGAGCACAGCATCGTCGAGCTCGACTACGCGCCGACCGAGCAGTACCTGCGCGAGATCCAGGCGGAGCTGGAGCGGCGCGCGGGCGGCGGCCCGGGCCCGGTCTCCTATCTCGACGCCTTCGCGGCCTATCAGCGCGCGCACCCTGACAAGGCCGCGTTCTCGCTGCCCACCTTCGGGGGCGGGCGGTCGGGCGCCGGCCCGCACGGCGACGGGGTCGACTGGGCCAAGGTGGCCGACCAGCTCGCCCACGACGACAACCCGCTCGGCATCCCCGATCCGCCGCGCACCGTCTTCGAGGCCAAGATGCGGCGCGAGGGGGCGCGCGCCGGCTACCTGCCGATCTGGCAGGAGGGCTTCGACCGGCCGATCGGCTACCGGCAGACCTCGGTCGGCGTCACGCACTACTTCGACCTCGACGGCAAGGAGGTGGGGATCACCGAGATCCCGATCGAGTCCGACCTCATCTCGCCCACCGACTTCATCCCCGTCGAGGCGGTCGGCTCGCTGGCGGCGAGCGGCGTCCGGACCGTCGGGCGCGCGCTGCTGACCACGGTGCTCAAGTACGGCGCCAAGGAGGCCGCGCTCGAGGGCTCGGAGATCGTCGGCCGCCTCGGCGCCGAGGAGGCGCTGAAGGCCGGCGCCCGGGAGGTCGGCGCCGGCGAGGGGAGCCGCGCCGCCGCGGAGACGCCGCTCGAGGGCCTCAAGCCCCCCGCCGCCGGCGGCGTCCTCAAGGGGCCGGCGCCGCCCGACCTCGCCAAGCTCGAACAGTACGCCGACGAGGCCTGGCGGGTGATCGGCGGAAAGGGGCCGCGGCCGGGCGTGGAGATCGAAACCCTCGATCCTGGCGTGGCCGGTCAATATCTCGCCGAGAGGCGAACTATCCAGATCGCCAGAACTGCCGCCATGGAGGCCGACCTGATCAACACCGTCTGGCACGAGGCGCTGCACGGACGTTTCCGCGACATCTTCGTGTTCATGAACGAGTACCTCGGCCACTCGTTGCCGCGGACCCTGCTGCGGCCTCTCGACGAGGTCGTCGCCTACTTCACCGGTGGCCTCGGGCAGTTTCTCAAGGCGCCCGGGTTCGTCGATCGCTTGCTCGGCCTGGCGGCGGCGTTCCGCGCCCCCTTCACGGCCCGCCTGTCCATGGCGAGCGCCACCGAGCGGGCCCTGTGGGTACCCCACGCGATCGCCTACCTTGCCGCGCTGGCCTACACCGCGTTCCGGGTAGCCGCAGCGGTCGTCGACACCGGAGATCGCCCGCATGAAAGCGGCCCCCCCGCAGCTGCGCCTGGTCGCTGAGATCAACCGGGTGGCCCGACTCGCGATCGGGCTCCGGGCGCCGTTCACCGAGGCGGCGGCGTGGAAGCTCTTCACCACGTCACCGCTGACCGATCACGATCACCCGGGGTTTTTCGAACGCATCTTCATTTCACGCCGGGTTCCGATCGACCCCCGTCCCTATGGCGGTCTCGTTCGGTTGGAGCGTTACCCGTTCTTTTCGACACGCCCGGTCCCCTTCACGGCGATCTCACTTTGCGACGGGCAGGTGGCCGTGGCTTTTTGGGCGGTCGTGTCACGCACGCGAGCACCGATCGCCCTGCGTGTGGCCGCCGACAAGGTCTTCTCGGCGAACGGCTGGCGCTTTCCCGAGGACCTCGTCGACCCGACGGCGTACGAGGCGATCTTCGAGCTGGCTTATGGCGGCCATCCGAACCGCCGGGGGATCGTCCTCCCCGAGCGCGCGGCGCGCTCCGTCGTCCCGCGGGGCGAGGCCGGCGAGCTCGTCTTGCGCACAGAGCCGGAAGCGCAGGACTACGGATCGGTCGTGCTCCGCTGGACGCCGCGCAAGCTGGCGTTTCATTCGAGTCGTTACGGGATAATTTGACGGGCCCCACTGAAGAAGGGAGCGCGCGATGTCGGACGTGTCGGTGAAGCTGGAGGCAGACGGGACGGAGAAGAACGGGACGTTTTCGCCGACGGTCGGATCGGAGGTCAACATCGACTTCGACCCGGCGAAGGCGCACGTGGCGATCGACTACTCGCGCGAGGACGCGCTCTCGCTCAGCCTCTCGGGCGAGCTGGCGCTCAAGTCGCCCGCGCTGACGCTGGGCCTCGAGGGGGACCTCTCCACCGGCGGCGACAAATCGGTCTCGGGGACGCTCACCTGGGACATCAAGAAGGACATCGCGGCCACCGCCCAGGTGAAGTACGGCACCGGCGGCGCCTCGGCCAGCGCGACGCTCACGATCCGGTTCTAGGCGGTCCCGCGCGCTCGGCGGGTCACGGCCGCTTGTCGAGGAGCCGGGCGGCGAGGCCCCGCACCTCCGCGTCGCTGTCGGTGCGGGCGATCGACTGGAGCGCTTCGCGGTTGAAGCACCCGACCTTCGCCCCGGCCTCGACGGCGTGGTACCGGAGCCGTACGTCGGGTGCGCGGGCGATCCTGACCAGGGCCGGACAATCGGCGCGGTCGGCCCGCGTCCCCAGCGCGTCGGCGGCGACGATGGCGGCCGGGATCGACGGTCCCACCAGCGCGCGCCTCAGGGCGTCGCCCGCCGCCGGCTGGGGGTGCTTCGCCAGCGCTTGGCCCGCCGCCCAGGCGACCAGCTCCGGTCCGGCCAGGAGCCGCTCCAGCCGGCCGATGCTCTCCGCGCGGCCAAAGCGGGGCAGGAGCTCGACGAGCGCCGGGCTGGCCCGGCCGGCGTCGATGCGCGCCAGGATCCGCGGGTACGCGCGGTCGGCGTGCGCCACCAGCCAGTCCGCCGCCCGCGCGCGGTCCCGCGCGTGCGGCCCGTCCCCGAACGGGCTCTCCAAGACCGAGATCTCGGTGTCGACATCTCCTTCGCCCTTGGCGCCGTGGTCGTTCATGGGACTCGCCTCTCCGCTTGCACACAACAAGAGCAGCACCGCACCGACGAACGAGCTGCGCTTCATCACGGCGCCGCCACCGCGGCCTTGGTCGCGGAATTGAAAACGGTCTCGACCGCGCGGTCGAACGCGTTCAGGGCCAGGCCGCCGATCCGCGGATCGATCACGAATCGCTTCCTGGTAGGCGTAGGCGTCGAGCTCGTTGGTTCGTTCACCCGAACCTGGCGCCGGCCTCACGTACCCCGGCAGCTTCGCCGCCGCCAGATCATAGAGTCCGTTCGTGCATGAGCAGGCGCCGGCCCTCGGGCGACCAGGGTTGGAAGCGTCCCCGACCGAAGAAGATGTCCTGGCCCGTCGCGAACGCATCGGCGTGGCGGGTACGGGCCTAGGGGATCCGCTTCCAGCTCGGCTTGAAGGCGGCCGAGTAGGTCGGCGGGCCGTCGGAGAGGACGTAGTCGACGCGGCGGTTGCGGGGCTCGTCGACGTTGTCGGCGGTCTTCACCTCCGGCGAGGTCTCGCCGAAGCCCTCGAAGGCGATCGGCAGCTTGACGCCGCGCTTGCGGAACCAGGCGGCGATCGAGCGCGCGCGGTCCTGCGACAGCTTGAGGTTGTGCGCGGCCGAGCCGACGGTGTCGGTGTGGCCGGCGATGTAGAGGGTGATGCCGGGGTGCATGCGGCCGTGCGCCTGGTCCTTGGCCAGCACGTCTTGCAGCTTGGCGTAGGCGGCCTCCAGCTTGGGCGTCTCGGGCTCGTCGATGTCGGCCGAGCCGGTCCGGAAGTTGACGTCCTCGTGCGGGATGGGGACGAACCAGGGGGCGATCTCGACGCCCACCCAGTTCCCCTGCGCGTCGGTGGCGCGGATCTCGATGCGCGCCACCGGCGCGTCGCCGGAGGGGGTCCAGGTGACGATCAGCGGCGCGCCGGCCGGGCGGCCGCTGAAGTCCTGCTCCTCGTCGGCCAGCACCGCCTCCGACTCGGCGATGACCTGGACCTTCACCTTGCCGGCGGGGTGCGACATCTTCACCTCCAGCCGGTGCTGCTTGAGGTCGACCTTGCTCTTGTCGACCTGGACCTTGAGCGGCGAGCCGGCGGCCCGCGCGGGCGGACAGGCGGCGGCGCCGGCGACGACCAACACGGCGGCGGCGAGCGCGCTCCGGATCACGGCCGCATCCTACCACTTTGCCCGCGGGGCGCTCCGCGGCGGACGTGGTAGCGTTTCGGGGTGAGACCCCGCTCGGTG
>DASZVW010000092.1:0-2416 GCA_035546895.1 Polyangia bacterium | reverse complement strand
AGCGCCGACAGCGACAGGCGGAGCGCCGCCCTCTTCACCAGCGGCGCCGAGATGCCGTCGGCGCCGCCGATGACGAAGGTCAGGCTGCGGGTGCCGTGAGTCATCCGCCGCTCGAGCTGGCGGGCCAGCTCCTCGGTCGGCCAGGCGACGCCGCCCGGCTCGAGCGCGATCGTCTCCCCGCTGGCCGGCCAGCGGCGCGCGAGCGCGGCGTCGTCCTCGGGCTCGAGCACCTCGACCGGCAGGTGGCGCCGCGCGCGCGCCAGGTAGTCGTCGCAGAGCGCCGCGACGTGCCGGTCGCGCAGTTTGCCGACCGCCAGGACGACGATCTTCATCGGCCCCGGCCAGCTCCGGCGCGGCCTACAGCGCGCCGTAGAGGGCGTCGGGCTGGCCCAGCGCCGCCTCGGGCGGCACCTCCAGCTTCACGCGCGGCGCCTCGATCCAGAGGCTCTCGAGGTCGTAGAACTCCCGCACCGGGTGGTAGAAGACGTGGACCACGAAGCCGCCGAAGTCGAGCAGCGTCCAGCGGCCCGTCCCCTCCCCCTCGCGGCCGAGCGGGAACAGGCCGCGCGCCTTCATCGCCTGGCCGATCGCCTCGGCGATGGCGTCGACCTGGCGGTCGCTGCGGCCGCTGACCACGCCGATGAAGTCGGTGTAGCTCCCCATCGCCGAGACGTCGATGAGGACCGGATCGAGCGCGCGCTTGTCGAGCGCCGCCTCCATCGCCGCCACCGCCAGCGCCCGCGTCGCCGCGACGTCGTCCTCGCTGCGCGCCGGACGCGCGGCCTCGGCGGGGCGCGGCTTGACCTTGCTCTTGCGCGCGCCGCGGACCGGGATCCGTTCGGGCGCCGCCTTCCGGCCGGAGGGTCTGTCGGCCCGCGCGGCCCGCTTCTTGTCCTTGCCGTCCTTGCCCTTCGCCCCGGTCGCGCTTCGCGTCTTCTTCACCTGCCCCTCAATTTAGCAAAGCGCCCCGGGGCTGGCCAAAGTTTTTGGTCGAGCCCGGGCTCAGGCCGGCGCGCCCGCCGGCGGCTGCTGGCGGGCCGCCTCGAGCGCCTCTTTCAACCGGCGCTCGAAGGAGGTCACCAGGCCGGCGAGGTAGCTGTGCCCGGCGCGCGCGAGCCGCTCCTCGACGGTGCCGGAGGCGCGGTCGAGCCAGCGCGCCTCGTCGCTCTCGGCGTCGAGGCCGGCGGCCTCGCCGGGATCGGCCGTGCGGCCGCCGCTCTCCGCCCAGCGGCGGGCGGCGCGCTCGATCCGGGCGCTCATCCAGGCGGGCGCCTCCAGCGCCGAGCGCCCCAGCACCCGCCCCCCTTCGCGGAAGGCGGTCACCAGCGCCGACTTCTCCGACTCGCCGAGCGCGCCGTGGATCGCGTAGCGCAGGATCGCCGCCTGGGTCCGGTCGATCTCGCCGCCCACGTGCAGCTTGGCGCAGTAGTGGTCGAACAGGATCCCGAGCTGGAAGGTGGTCGCCATGTCCTCGGCGCGCCGGCCGAGCGCCAGCAGCGCGAAGAACTTCCGCCAGGCGAGCTTGAGCGCCAGCAGCGTCGCCGCGGTCAGCGTCGCGTTGCGCACCGCCGTCCCCTCGCGCGGATCGCCGAGCAGCTCGGCCGACGACTGGGCGATGTCGACCTGCCGCCGCTCGCCCAGCTTGATCAGCATCCCGGCGCGCACGCGCCCCGCCAGGTAGTCGTCGAGCACCGGGAGCGGGACCGCGCCGCCGACCGCCGTCGCCAGCAGCGCGCGCCGGACGATGAGGCGCCGGTTCTCGGCCAGGTGGTCGAGCCGCGGCGCCCCGGCGCCGCCGGCCGTCGCCACCAGCTCGGGCGTCGTCCCGGGCGGCCGTGGCTCGCTCATGGCCGCCGCTCGCGCGAGGTCCCCACCTCGCGCCGCCCCGGCTCCGCCAGCCCGTGCAGGAGCTCGCGCGCCTCCGGCACCGTGCGCTGGCGCAGCACCAGCTCCTCGGCCGCCGGCCTTTCGACGGCGGGCGTGGCGCCCGCGTCGCTGACGGCGGCGTGGACCTCGACGGTCCCGCGCTCGGGGCCAGCGTCCCCCTTGGCCTGGAAGTCCGCCGTCAGGTCGAACGCCAGCAGGGCGCCCGAGGCGTCGTCGACCACCGCGCGGCCGGTCAACTTGTCGACGGTGACGCTTCCGCGCCAGGCCCGCAGTCCGGCCAGCGGCAGCGCCGGAGGCGCGGTGTCGGCGGCCGGCGCGCCTTCCCCCGGCCCCAGCGCGTAGCCGGTCGCGCGCGCCCCGCCGGCGGGCGCCGGGCCGGTCCGCTCGATCCGGGCGCGCGCCGCGCAGAGCTCGAACGCCGCCCACGGGCCCCCCAGGCCCTGTTCGAGCAGGCGGCTCGGCTCCGGCTCCTCGGCGACGCGGCGGATCATCTTCCCATAGCGTAGCGCAACGGCGAGCTCGCGCCCGG
>DASZVW010000091.1:0-2056 GCA_035546895.1 Polyangia bacterium | reverse complement strand
CCCAGCAGCGCCGACCAGGTCCCGTGGGTCGGCGTCCCCAGCATGATGAGCCGCCGCACCCGGTGGCGCCCGCCGAGACGCTTGAGGTAGTAGAGCCCCACCAGCCCGCCCATCGAGTGGCCGACGATGTCGACGGCGGTGACGCCGGTCTGGGCCACGATCGACTCCACCTTGCGGGCGATGAGCCCCGCCGAGTCGCGGATGTCGCCCAGGTTGACCGGGAACCCGAGCGGGTAGCTGATGACGATGTGGCCGCGCTCGACCAGGTGGCGCTCGAGCAGGTGCAGCGAGCCGCGCGTCGCCAGGTAGCCGTGGATGAGCAGCACCGGTGGGCGGGCCGGATTGGCGCTCTCCACCGCCTGCGCGTGCGGCGCGTGGTTCCCGCGGAAGAGCTGCCGCAGGTAGATGGCCGAGTGCCCCGAGTCCGCCACGCCGCCCGCGATCTCGCGCCCGAGCTCCCGGACCCGCGCGCGCAGCTCGTCGAGCAGCTTCACGTCACTCCGAGGATTCCCGCAGGCCGTGCTTACGGAGCAGCTCGCGCAGGTGCTTGCGATCGATCTCCGCGGCGCGCGCGGCGGCGGAGAGGTTCCCGTCGTGCCGCTTGAGCAGCGCCTCGATGTACGCCCGCTCGAAGGCGTCGACGACGTGCGCCTTCGCCTCCTTGAAGGGGAGGTCGATGTCGGGCCCCTCGGCGAGGCCGGCGCCCCGCCCCGCGGGCCGCTCCTCGAGCGCGTCGTCGATCACCAGCTCCCGGCCGCGGCTGAGCGCGCAGGCCCGCTCGACCACGTTGCGCAGCTCGCGCACGTTCCCCATCCAGGGGTGGCGCTGTAGCCGCTCCAGGTCCGGCGGGGCGACGGCCAGCGGCCGGTCGGGGCGGAACTGGCGCACGAAGTGGTCGATGAGCAGCGGGATGTCGTCGGGGCGATCGCGCAACGGCGGCACCGTCATGCGCACCACCGCCACCCGGTAGTAGAGGTCCTCGCGGAACTGCTTGGCGGCGATCTCGGCGCGCAGGTTGCGGTTGGTGGCGGCCACCACCCGCACCGAGGCGCGCGTGTAGCTGCTGCCGCCGACCGGCCGCACGCTCTGCTTGTCGAGCGCGCGCAGCAGCGCGGGCTGCACCGCCGGCGACAGCTCGCCGATCTCGTCGAGGAACAGGGTGCCGCCGTCGGCCTCCTCGAAAGCGCCGCGGCGGTCGGTCACCGCGCCGGTGAAGGCGCCGCGCACGTGGCCGAACAGCGCCGACTCGATCAGCTCGTCGGGGACGGCGCCGCAGTCGAACACCACGAAGGGGCCGTCCTTGCGCGGGCTGTGGCGGTGGATCTCCTCGGCGAACAGCTCCTTGCCGGTGCCGGTCTCCCCCTCGATGAGCACGGTGGCGTCGGTGGGCGCCACGTCCTCGAGCAGCCGGAACAGCGTGCGCAGCTTGGGATCGCGGCCCACCAGCGCGCCGTAGCTCTCCGACTCCGACGGGAGGAGATCGATCGCCTCCTCGTTGGGGACGTACTTCAGCACCGTCTTGCCGATCGTCACCTCGGTGCCGTAGCCGAGCACCAGCTCGTTGAACCGCGCCCCCTGCACGAACGAGCCGTTGGTCGAGCCGAGGTCGCGCAGCATCACCCCGTCCGGCCCCGGCTCGACCCCCAGGTGGCGCCGGGAGATGGTCGGATCGGAGAGCGGCACGTCGCACCCGCTCCCCGAGCCGAGCGTGAACGACACCCGGCCGATGGCGATCGACTCGCCGCGGTCGGGGCCCTTGACGATCAGCAGGCGCCCCCCGCCCGACTGCCGGATGATGGCCGCCCCTGCGTCGAGGATGCGCGTCGCGGTTTTTTGCATCATTTGTGCGCCGGGGCCGGCCGGGCCGCGGTGGGGATGACGCCCTCCCGCTGCCCGTCCGCCGCGGCCGCCGCCTCGAGCGCGGTCAGGTCGGCGCGCGTCGCCAGCTGGCCCAGCTTGGCGCCGCCGATCGCCGCCCCCAGGAGCACGATCAGGATGACCAGGCCGGGCGGCCCCGAGCGCCGCGCCGGCGCGACCGGCAGCGTGTCGGCGCCGA
>DASZVW010000090.1:0-5956 GCA_035546895.1 Polyangia bacterium | reverse complement strand
CACCGGACGCGTTGACATTCCCCAGGCGCGACGCTAAGTTTCGCGCCTTCATTCGACCGCCGCCCGCCGAATGGTTCGGTGCGCGCGGCAGCAACCCGAACCCCCGCAACGTGCGGGACATCAGAAGAAGGCCCCAGGTGTGGGCCCGGAAGGCAGAGGAATCGCGCATGGTTTCAACCCAGACTGAAAACAACAACGCACAGGAGGAGAGCTTCGCGGCACTGTTCGAAGAGTCCCTCAAGCACGAGAACGTCAAAGAAGGGGACATCGTCAAAGGCAAGGTCATCCACGTCGGCAAGGACCACGTGGTGGTCGACATCGGCTACAAGTCCGAGGGGACGATCCCGCTCTACGAGTTCACGCAGGCCGACGGCGGCGTGAGCATCAAAGAGGGCGACGAGATCGACGTCTTCCTCGAGAACCGCGAGGACGAGAACGGCCTCTGCATCCTGTCCAAGGAGAAGGCCGACCGCCTGAAAGTCTGGGACGAGATCTCGGGCGCCTGCGAGCGCGACGAGCTCATCGAGGGGACCATCAGCGCGCGCGTGAAGGGGGGCCTCTCGGTCACCATCCGCGGCGGCGTGAAGGCCTTCCTGCCGGGGTCGCAGGTCGACCTCCGCCCGGTGCGCAACCTCGACGCCTTCATCGGCAAGTCGCACCGCTTCAAGGTCATCAAGTTCAACAAGAAGCGCGGCAACATCGTGCTGTCGCGCCGCGTGCTGCTCGAGAAGGAGCGCGCCGAGCTCAAGGGGATGACCCTCGAGAAGCTCAAGGAAGGCCAGATCGTCGAGGGGATCGTCAAGAACCTCACCGAGTACGGCGCCTTCATCGACCTCGGCGGCATCGACGGCCTGCTGCACATCACCGACATGTCCTGGGGGCGGGTCACGCACCCCTCCGAGCTGTTCCAGGTCGGCGACCACGTGCGGGTCAAGGTCCTCAAGTTCAACGCCGAGACCGAGCGGGTGTCGCTGGGCCTCAAGCAGATCAGCGAGGATCCCTGGACCCACGCGCAGGAGAAGTACCCGCCCGGCACCGTGGTGCGCGGCAAGGTCGTCTCGCTCAAGGACTACGGCGCCTTCATCGAGCTGGAGGAGGGGATCGAGGGCCTGGTCCACATCTCCGAGATGTCCTGGACCCGCCGGGTCAAGCACCCGTCGAAGGTGGTGGCCGTCGGCGACACCGTCGAGGCGGTGGTGCTCGACATCGACCCGCGCCAGAACCGGATCAGCCTGGGCATCAAGCAGCTCGAGCCCAACCCGTTCGCCTCGCTCAAGGAGAAGTACCCGCCGGGCACGGTGGTCAAGGGCGTCATCCGCAACATCGCCGACTTCGGCATCTTCGTGGAGATCGAGGAGGGGATCGACGGCCTGGTGCACGTCTCGGACCTCTCCTGGACCCAGCGGGTCAAGCACCCGTCGGAGCTCTACCAGAAGGGCGACGAGGTCGAGGCGGTGGTCCTCAACATCGACTTCGACGGCGAGAAGCCCAAGGTGTCGCTGGGCATCAAGCAGCTGGTCCCCGATCCGTGGGATCGGATCCCCTACGACTACCCGATCGGCAAGATCGTCGAGGCCAAGGTGATCAAGGTGCTCGACTTCGGCGCCTTCGTGGAGATCGAGAAGGGGGTCGAGGGCCTCATCCACGTCTCCGAGTTCTCCGAGGACCGGGTCGAGGACGCCAAGGGGTTCGTCAAGCCGGGCCAGACGCTCAAGGCGGAGATCATCGCCGTCGACACGGCGGAGCGGAAGATCGGCCTCTCGTTCCGCGGCGCCACGCGCGCCGAGGAGCTGGCCGACGCGCAGGGCTTCTCCGGCGGCGCCCCCACGGCGACGCTGGGCGACGTCATGCGCGACAAGCTGGCGGCGCTGGCGGCGCAGGTCCCGGGGCAGAAGAAGGGTGCCGCCAAGGACGCCGAGACCAGCTCCGACGACTCGTCGAAGTAACGGGCGGCCATGGTGACCCCGGCCAGCCGCACGCTGGGGTGGTTGCGGCAGTTCGCGAAGCTCTGGGGCTTCGCGCTCTTCTGCGTCCTGGTCGTCTTCATCTTCCGGGAGGTGGTCCTCCCGTTCTTGTTCGCCATCCTGGTGGCGTACATCCTGGCGCCCATCGTCGACCGGATGGGCCGGCTGCGCGTGGGCGGGAAACCGTTCCCGCGCGCGGCCGCGGTGATCGTCCTCTACGTCAACATCATCGCGGTCCTCAGCCTCTTCATCGGCTACTTCGTGCCCAAGCTGTCAGGCGACTTCGCGCGCCTGTTCCGTGAGGCGCCGCAGCTCTTCGCCAAGGTGAACCGCGAGTGGCTGCCGCGGGCGGGCGCCTGGGTCGACCAGCACTTCGGCCCCGAACAAGGAGAGGGGAAGGAGGACGTCGTCACCGGCGGGGGGGCGGCCGCGCCGCCGGCGGCCCGGCAGATCGTCCTCGAGCCGCTCCCCGACGGGCGCTACCGGATCGACGTCGACGCGCTGTCGCTCGAGGTGCGGCCCACCAAGGATGGCCGCTACCTCATCGCGCCGCCGCACCCGGAGGACTCCGCCGGCGGCACCGGCGGCAAGTGGGAGCGGTCGATCAAGCAGTGGCTGTCGGCGCGCCTCAAGTCGACCGAGGGGGAGAGCCAGCGCGCGCTCGAGTACGGCCAGAAGTTCATCGGCGCGGTGGTGACCGGCATCGGCCGGCTGTTCCTGGTGCTGATGGTGGCGGCCTTCATCCTGGTCGATCTCGGCCGCATCCAGGACTTCCTGCGCTCGCTGGTCCCCGAGCAGTACCAGGTCGACTACGATCGGATCGCCACCGGGATCGACCGCGGCCTCTCGGGCGTCATCCGCGGGCAGCTCGTCATCTGCCTCATCAACGGCACCTTCACCTTCCTGGGGCTCTGGATCTTCCACGTGAAGTACCGGCTCCTGCTGGCCGGGATCGCCGCCACCATGAGCCTCATCCCCATCTTCGGGTCGATCCTCTCCTCGGTGCCGATCGTGGCCATCGCGCTCATCTCGTCGGGGACCTTCGATCTGCGGCAGGGGCTGTTCGTGCTGGGGTGGATCATCGGCATCCACCTCCTCGAGGCCAACCTCCTCAACCCGAAGATCATGGGCGACGCCGCCAAGATCCACCCGGTGCTGGTGGTGTTCGCGCTCATCGCCGGCGAGCACAGCTACGGCCTAGTCGGCGCGCTGTTCGCCGTCCCGGTGGCGTCGATCATCCAGACGATCTTCGTCTACTACCGCAAGCGCCCGCGCTCGCCGTCGGTGGTGGTGCCGGTCGCGCCCGCGTGAGCGCCGCCGCCTCAGAGCGGGAGCACTTGCGGCGCCCGGTCCGGGCCGGCGATCAGAGCGGAGCGCTCGGGGACCTCGTGCCAGCCGGGGCGCTTGCTGACGGCGCGGTCGGCCTCCACGATCAGCGCCCGCAGCCCCTCGTGCGGGACCCGGCGGCCGTTGCGGCCGGCGTCGTTCTTGGCCTGGCAGACCGGGCAGTCGCCGATCCCCTCGATGGCCAGGTAGCGGAGGGGGTAGGCGCAGCCGGTGGCGGCGAAGCAGCGCCCGTTGGTGGCCGCCAGCGCGATCTGCAGCGGCGGCGCCCCGGTCTCCGCCAGCAGCCGGTCGACAAAGGTCAGGCTGTTGCGCAGCGCCGCCTGCACGGCGGCGGGCGAGGGGGTCGGCTGGTCGAGGATCCCGGCGTCGTGGAGGAACGCCAGGAAGAGGTGGAAGAGGTGCTCGCTCGCCGCCCGCCCGCGGATGTTCCGGCGCAGGAAGGCCGGCGTGCTCTCGAGGACGCGATCGCGGATCCCCTCGAAGGCGGCGTCGCCGAGCTCGGCGATGGAGCCGAACAGCCAGGAGCGGAAGCGGAACGGGTCGACGTCCTCGGCCGGGGTGCTGCCGTCGTGGCTCAGCCCCACGCGCCCCACCAGCGCCTCGGCGCGGGTGTCCTTCACCAGGTTGTACAGGTCCACCTCAACGGTCTCGGCGCGCGGGCGCTTCTGCAGCAGCACGTCGCCCCCCTGCACGAAGCCCAGCCCGTACCCTTCCGGGGTATGGGCCTCCCCGCGCGCGACCAGCGCGGCGCGGGCCGAGAACAGCGCACAGGCGAGGTTCTCGGGCTCGTTTCCGAAGTAGGCGACGAGGTGCCTCACGACGCAATAGGAAGTATACGAACGCTTCGATGAAAATCACGGAGATCTACAGCAGCATCCAGGGCGAGACGCAGTACGCGGGGCTGCCGTGTACGCTGGTCCGCACGACCGGGTGCGATCTGCGCTGCGGGTATTGTGACTCCGCCTTCGCCTTCCATGGCGGGCGGGACATGACCTTGGACGACATCGCGCGCGAGGTCGACCGGCTCGGCGCGCCGCTCGTGCTGCTGACCGGCGGCGAGCCGATGCTCCAGCGCGAGCTGCCCGCGCTGGCGGCCCGCCTGCTCGGCGCCGGGTACCGGGTGATGATCGAGACCTCGGGCGCGCACCCGCTCGACGCGCTCCCCGCCGAGGTGGCCCGCATCGTCGACGTCAAGACGCCCGGCTCGGGCGAGTCGCACCGGATGCGCTGGGAGCTGCTGGCGACGCTCGGGCCGCGCGACGCCGTCAAGTTCGTGCTGGCGGACGAGGCGGACTACGCCTGGGCCCGCGAGGTCATCCGGGAGCACGGCCTCGGTGGGAGGACGGAGGTGCTGCTCTCACCCGTCCACGGCCGACTCGACCCCCGGGCGCTGGTCGCCTGGATGCTCCGCGACAGGCTCCCCGCGAGGCTCAATTTGCAGCTGCACAAGTACGTCTGGTCTCCGGAGGCCCGCCGCGTATGACGTTAAAAAACAGCTACTTATTGGCGAACTCCCAAGTTCCGGGATAAGATATTTCAATTGACAGGGCGCGCTGCGCCCTGTTAGCTTCCGGTCGACTTTTAGGCAGTAACTGTCCAAAAACGTTAAAGAAAACTCGTCGAGGAGACGAGCTTTGGAGAGTCCCGACTCCATGGACGACGAGCACTTTGGAAACTGCCTCCGCCGCGCGAGAGAAGAAAAATCTCTCACGATCGGTGACGTTTCGGCGTCGACGAAGGTGCCGCGCTCGGCGCTCGAGCTGCTCGAGGCCGGCTCCCTTCACGGTCTGCCCGCTCAAGTCTTCGTGCGTGGGTTCATCCGCTCGTACGCCAAGGCGGTCGGGATCTCCGATTCGCAACCGCTCAATCTCTACGATCGGGCCGTCAACCGCGATCTTGAGGCGGCGCACGCCAAGTCGGTGAGCCCGGTCGTCGATCCCAGCCTCGCCGGCGGCGCCGTCGACGAGGAGGACGCCGGCCGCCGCCGCGGCCTCGGGCTCGCGGTGTTCGTCATCATCCTGGTCCTCATCGCGACCATCACGCTCTCGCTCCTGCTCCGCCGCCCGCCGCAGTCGGGGGAGGGGCTGTCGCTCGACGGTCCGACACCGGTGCAAGTTGTCGGTGCCGACACGCGCGCCGCCGCGCCGCCGTCGTCCGACACGCCGGCCTGACACCGGCTAGAATCGGGCCGGAGGTCGCAAGTCGATCGATGGGCTCGCTCACCACTCCGGCGATCGTCTTGCGCGCGGTCAACTACGGCGAGGCCGATCGCATCGTCACGTTGTTCGGCCGCGACACCGGCCGGCTGTCGGCGCTGGCGCGCGGCGCGCGCAAGAGCCAGCGCCGCTTCGCCGGCGGGCTCGGCCTGTGCGCGGTCGGCGTCGCCTCGCTGCGCGAGCGCGCGGGCGCCGAGCTCTTGACGCTCGAGGGGTTCGACGCCACCGCCGCCCACGCCGCGCTGGGCGCCGACGTGGCGCGGATGGCCCACGCCGCCTACGCCGCCGAGCTCCTGACCAAGCTCTGCGCCCCGCGCCAGGTCGAGGTGGCGGTCTACGACGGCCTCTGCGAGCTCCTCGCCCGCCTCGACGCCGAGGGGGCCAGCGCCGAGCGGCTGCGGGTGTTCGAGCTGGGGCTCCTGGGCGGGC
>DASZVW010000089.1:0-4947 GCA_035546895.1 Polyangia bacterium | reverse complement strand
CGAGACGCCGGCCCCCGAGCCGTCGCCCGCCACGCCGGCGGCGGCCGCCGCGCGCGCCCCCTTCACCGGGCCGGTGGTGGTGTCGCGGCCGGTGCGGAGCGGCCAGGTCATCCACGCCCGCGACAACGATCTGGTCGTCCTGGCGCCCGTGAACCCCGGCGCGCAGGTGATCGCCGACGGCCACCTGCACGTCTACGCGCCGCTGCGCGGGCGCGCGGTGGCCGGCGCCGCGGGGCTGCCGGGCGCGCGCATCTTCTGCCAGAAGCTGGAGGCCGAGCTGGTGGCGATCGCCGGCGCCTACGTGATGGCCGAGGAGATCCCCGCCCGCCTGCGCGGCCGCGCCGTGCAGGTGTTCCTCGAGAACGACGAGTGTCGGATCGAGGCGCTGTAGGTCCCGGTAGAAAAATTTTCGGCAAAAAATTTGGCGTCGGTCGCGAACGCCCGTTGAATGGAATCAGGCAGCAGCATCAAGGAGGCAGCCCTTGTCGAACGCGTCCAAAGTCGTCGTCGTCACTTCCGGTAAGGGAGGGGTCGGCAAGACCACCACCAGCGCCAACATCGCGACCGGCATCGCCCAGCAGGGGAAGAAGACCGTCGCCATCGACTTCGACGTCGGGCTGCGCAACCTCGACCTGGTGATGGGGTGCGAGCGGCGGGTGGTCTACGACTTCGTCAACGTCATCCGCAACGAGGCCAAGCTGCACCAGGCGCTCATCCGCGACAAGCGGGTGGAGAACCTCTACGTGCTGCCGGCCTCGCAGACGCGCGACAAGGACGCCCTCGACGCCGAGGGGGTCGGCCGCGTCATCGACGAGCTCAAGCAGCAAGGGTTCGAGTACATCATCTGCGACTCGCCCGCCGGCATCGAGAAGGGGGCGCAGATGGCCATGTACTTCGCCGACGAGGCCATCGTGGTCACCAACCCCGAGGTCTCCTCGGTGCGCGACTCGGACCGCGTGCTCGGCCTGCTCTCGGCAAAGACCAGCCGCGCCGAGGTGGGGGGCCCGGCCATCAAGACGCACCTGCTGCTCACCCGCTACTCGCCGGTGATGGTGAAGCGCGGCGAGATGCTGAGCGTCGGCGACGTGCTCGAGCTGCTCGGCATCCCGCTGCTGGGCGTGATCCCCGAGTCGAAGGCGGTGCTGCAGTCGTCCAACAAGGGGACGCCGGCCATCCTCGACGAGACGACGGACGTCGCCCAGGCCTACCTCGACGTGGTGTTCCGCTACCTCGGTCAGGAGCGGCAGCACCGCTTCATCGAGGAGGAGAAGCGCGGCTTCTTCGGCCGCCTGTTCGGTTAAACCCGCTCGCAGGAGAGTCCACCATGAAGTTCTTCGACTACTTCCGGAGGGCCCCGAAGTCGGCGACGCTGGCCAAGGACCGGCTGTCGATCATCGTGGCCCGCGAGCGGGCCGGCACGCGCGCCGGCGCCGACTACCTGCCGCAGCTGCAGCAGGAGCTACTGGCGGTGATCGCCCGCTACGAGAAGATCGACCTCACCCACGTGACGGTGAACCTCGACAAGAGCGGCGGCTGCGAGGTGCTCGAGCTCAACATCCAGCTCCCCGAGGCGCCGGCCGCGACGCCGCCGCCCCCGCCGCACGCCGCGCTCGCGCAGTCCTGAGCGGCGCCGCATCGGCCCGCCCGCGTTGACGCGGCCGGAGGTGCCGGCTATGGTCCCGGACCCGCGCCTGCGCGCGCGGTGAAGGGCAAAACATGGCCGGAACCGCTCCCGTCGTCCCGCTCGAACGCGCCGCCGCGCCCCAGGTCGGCGACGGCGGCAAGTACACGGCGCCGCTGGCGGTGCTCACGACCCTCTTCTTCATGTGGGGGTTCCTGACCTGCCTGAACGACATCATCATCCCGCACCTCAAGGCGGTGTTCGAGCTGAACTACGCCCAGGCGATGCTGATCCAGTTCGCCTTCTTCACCGCCTACTTCGTGGTCTCGCTGCCGTCGGGCAAGATCGTCACCCGGCTCGGCTACAAGAACGGGATCATCATCGGCCTGGCGACGATGACCGTCGGCTGCCTGCTGTTCTACCCGGCCGCCGGCGTCCGCTCGTACGCGCTGTTCCTGCTGGCGCTGTTCGTGCTCGCCTCGGGGATCACCCTCCTGCAGGTGGCGGCCAACCCGTTCGTGGCCGTGCTCGGCAAGCCGGAGACGGCGTCGTCGCGGCTGACGCTCACCCAGGCCTTCAACTCGCTGGGGACCACCATCGCGCCGCAGTTCGGCTCGCTCCTCATCCTCTCGACGGCGGCCAAGTCGGCGGCGGAGATCGCGCGGATGAGCCCGGCCGCGGCCGACGCCTATCGGCTGGCCGAGGCGGCCTCGGTGCAGCGCCCGTACCTGGGCCTGGCGGGCGCGCTGGTCCTCCTGGCCGTGGCCATCGCCGCCTTCAAGCTGCCGAAGATCGAGGACCTCACCTCCGCGGGCGACGGCGGCGGCGCCGATCGCAAGAGCGCCTGGAGCTACCCGCACCTGGTGCTGGGGGCGGTGGCGATCTTCCTCTACGTGGGCGGCGAGGTCTCCATCGGCAGCTTCCTGGTCAACTACTTCAAGGAGCCGGCCATCGGCGGCCTCAGCGAGGCGGCGGGCGCCAAGCTGGTCTCGTTCTACTGGGGCGGCGCCATGATCGGGCGGTTCATCGGGACGGTCACGCTGCGGACCTGGAAGCCCAGCAAGGTGCTCACCATCCACGCGCTGGCGGCGGTGGCGCTGGTGCTCTTGACCATGGCCACACACGGCTCGGTCGCCATGTGGACCATCATCGCCGTCGGCCTCTTCAACTCGGTCATGTTCCCGACCATCTTCACGCTGGCCATCCAGGGGCTCGGCAAGCACACCAGCCAGGGCTCCGGCATCCTCTGCATGGCGATCGTGGGCGGCGCCATCGTCCCGGTGGTGCAGGGGGCGCTGGCCGACGCGATCGGCATCCACTACGGCTTCGTCATCGCGGCGCTCTGCTACGTCTACATCGCCTGGTACGGCGCCAAGGTCCGGCCGCCCGAGAGGCCGGCGCTGGTCGCCTGAGCCCCACCGTGAGAAGCGACGCGCTCAAGAAGGGGATCAACCGCGCGCCGGCGCGGGCGATGTTGAAGGCGACCGGGCTCAAGGACGCCGATCTCGACAAGCCGCTCATCGCGGTGGCCAACACCTGGACCGACGCCACGCCGTGCAACGTGCACCTGCGCGACCTGGCGGCCCACGTGAAGGAGGGGATCCGCGCCGCCGGCGGGACGCCGATCGAGTTCAACACCATCGTCGTCTCCGACGGGATCAGCATGGGGACCGAGGGGATGCGCGCCTCGCTGGTCTCGCGCGAGGTGATCGCCGACTCGATCGAGCTCGCGGTGCGCGGCGCGCTCTGCGACGGGGTGGTGGCGCTCTCGGGCTGCGACAAGACGATCCCGGGGACGATGATGGCGCTGGCGCGGCTCGACGTGCCGGGGCTGATGCTCTACGGCGGCTCGATCATGCCGGGCAAGTTCCAGGGCAAAGAGGTCACCATCCAGGAGGTGTTCGAGGCGGTGGGGGCCTGCGCCGCCGGCCGCATCACCGAGGCCGAGCTGCGCGCGCTGGAGGACGTGGCCTGCCCGGGCGCCGGCGCCTGCGGCGGCCAGTTCACCGCCAACACCATGTCGATGGCCGGCGAGATGCTGGGGATCTCGCCGATGGGGCTCAACGACATCCCGGCCGTCGACGCGCGCAAGAGCGCGGCGGCGACGCGCGCCGGGAAGATCGTCATGCGCCTGGTCACCGAGGACCTGCGCCCCAGCAAGATCCTGACCCGGGCGGCGTTCGAGAACGCCATCGCCGCGGTGGCCACCACCGCCGGCTCGACCAACGCCGTGCTGCACCTGATGGCGCTGGCCAAGGAGGCGGGCGTGCCGCTCACGCTGGAGGACTTCGACGCCATCTCGGCGCGCACGCCGACCCTGGGCGACTTGAAGCCGGGGGGGCGCTTCTTCGCCCCCGATCTCGAGCGGGCGGGCGGCGTGCGGCTGGTGGCCCAGCGGCTGCTGGAGGCGGGGCTGCTCCAGGAGAGCCTCACCATCAGCGGCGAGAGCATCGTCGCCGAGGCGGAGAAGGCGGTGGAGACCGCCGGGCAGGAGGTGATGCGCCCGGTCGACCGGCCGCTCAGCCCGCGCGGCGGCTTCGCCATCCTGCGCGGCTCGCTGGCCCCCGAGGGCTCGGTGGTGAAGCTGGCCGGCCACGACCGCCGCCGCCACGCGGGTCCGGCGCGGGTGTTCGACTCCGAGGAGGCCTGCTTCGCGGCCGTGCAGCGGCGCGAGATCAAGGCCGGCGACGTGGTGGTCATCCGCTACGAAGGCCCCAAGGGGGGGCCGGGGATGCGCGAGATGCTGGCGGTTACCGGCGCGCTGGTCGGGCAGAAGCTGGACGACAGCGTGGTGCTGCTGACCGACGGGCGGTTCTCCGGCGCCACCCACGGCTTCATGATCGGCCACCTGGCGCCCGAGGCGCAGGTGGGCGGGCCGATCGCCTTCGTGCGCGACGGCGACACCATCACGCTCGACGTCGACAAGCGGACCATCGACGTCGACTTCGACCTCGAGGCGCGCCGCCGCGAGAGCGGCTGGCAGCCGCCGGCGCCGCGCTTCCGCACGGGCGTGATGGCCAAGTACGCGGCGGCCGTCTCCTCGGCGGCCGAGGGCGCGGTCACGCTCCCCGTCGTGCGCTGAGCGCGGGCGGCGCGGCCGCGCGGGCCGTCAGTTGTCGAGCGCCCCCTGCGCCACCCAGCCGTAGAGGATCTGCCGCCGAACCAGGCCAGCCCAGCGCCGAGCTGTATGCGTTCGGCGAACACCGTCGCTGACGGCGCCCTCGGCCGGTGCTACTTGGATGGTGAATGGTTGGCGAGCAAACCGAGGGTGGCGCGCCTGAAGATGTTGGCGTCGAGCCGCTGCTGAGTGTCCTGGTCCTGGAGGG
>DASZVW010000088.1:0-4791 GCA_035546895.1 Polyangia bacterium | reverse complement strand
TCTCCGGTGTCGGTGTCGTTCATCGTCTCCCTCCGATTCCAAACAACGGGCGGCGCCGGCCGCCGAGACAGAACCCAACGGCCAGCGCGCCACCGAGGCAGATCAGCGGATGGCGCGAGAGCCAGCGCCGCCAGTCCGCCTGCCGGGTGATCTCGTCGCGCAGCGCCGATACCGAGACGGCGACCCGTTCGCGGGCCCGCTCCACCTCGGCCTCGGCCCTGGCCACCTCGTCGGTGATGGCGGGACTCGAATGCGCGGTCCTCACGACGTCAACCTTTGCGTCCGGTGCGCCAGGGCGCGTACGCTCTGCCGCGCTTCGACAAGAGTCTCCCGTAGCACCCTGATCCGTCGAACCCGCCCCATCGCCGCGCGAACGCAGAGTCCTCCCACCAGGAGCTGAAGCGCCGCCAGCAAAGCGAAGGCAACCGGCATCCCGGTCCGCCGAGCGAGACCGAGCGCCGCCGCGACCGAGGCGAGCCCGTACCCCATCACCATGAACAGGACAGCCGCGACCACCCCGCCCGCGGCTCCGACGTAGACGCGGACGTCGGCCGTCAGCTCGACGCGCGCCAGCTTGATGTGGTCTGCCACCAGCCCGCCCAGGCTGTCGGCCGCCTCCGCCACCAGCCGGCGGACGCTGGCCGCGTCTGCCTCGCTATTAGAAGACGTATCGGCGGATTTCATGGCCACGCTCTCCCGGGCTGCAACACCCATTCCAGCCCGGAACACTGGCGTTTGCGCCGAGGGGCCACGCACTTCTTGCGTCCTCGGGCGACCTCCTGCGCCGCCCACGAAGGTTTTGCGCGAAACGCGTCCCGTGCGAAATTTCACGGCGCGATGGAGAGCGCCGTGTGGGGCATGCCTTTTGCCTGTGTCCAACCCATGCCGCTCACGTTCTTCGAGAGCTTGAAACAATACGTCGGCTTCACCGACGCCTCTTCGGATGCGCTCCGCGAGCTGCGCCCGGCAGCGCAGCCCTTCTTTGCCCCCATCGTCGACGACTTCTATGCGGCGATCGAAGTACACCCCGAGGCGAGCGCAGCCATCACGGGGGGCGCCGCGCAGATCGAGCGCCTCAAGCAGACGCTCATCCGCTGGATGGATCTCTTGCTGCTCGGCCCGCACGACGAGGCCTACTACGCGGTGCGCGCCCGGATCGGCCGCATGCACGTCCGGATCGCGCTACCCCAGGGGTTCATGTTCACGGCCATGAACCGGATCCGGATCCGGCTCCTCGACGTCGTGCGCGAGCGGTTCGCCGAGGATCCCGCGGCGACGCGCCGGATCGCCACCGCCCTCAATCAGATCCTCGACCTGGAGCTGGCGATCATGCTGGAGACCTACCGCGAGGACCTGGTGGTCAAGAACCGGAACGCGGAGAAGTTGGCCACCATCGGGCAGTTCGCGGCCAGCATGGGGCACGAGCTGCGGAACCCGCTGGGGGTCATCGAGTCGTCGATGTTCCTCTTGCGCCAGTACCTCGGCGCCGCGGCGGCTGCCCCCGATGTCGCCAAGCACCTGGGGCGCATCGAGGGAGAGCTCACCCGCGCCAACAAGACGATCCGTGACCTGCTGGACCTGGCGCGGAACCGGCCGCCGCGCCGCCACCGCACAGAGGTCGCGGGCCTGGTCGAGGCGGCGACGGAGCTGGCCTCGCTCCCCACCACCATCACCGTCGAGGTTTCGCCCACGGTGACCAGCCTGGCCGTCGACGTCGATCCCGACCAGCTTCAGCAGGTCTTGATCAACCTCCTCACCAACGCTGCCCAGGCAATGCCGGACGGCGGTCGCGTCACCATCGACGGCGAGAGGTCGGCGACCGGCGAGACCCGCCTGCGCGTCCGCGATGACGGTCCTGGGGTCCCGGCCGAGGCCCGCTATCGGATCTTCGAGGCGCTCTTCACCACCAAGGCCAAGGGGAGCGGGCTCGGGCTAGCGCTCTGTCGGCGGATCCTGGAGGCGCACGGGGGGACGATCGAGCTCGAACAGACGCCCAAGGGGGCGAGTTTCGTCCTCGCGCTCCCGCCGGCGGCGCCGGGCCCGGCGTTCGCATGAGCCGCTTCGCCCTCATCGTCGACGACGACGAAGCGCTGGCCGAGAACGTCGCGGAGATCGTCGGCACGCTGAACGTCGAGACCAGGATCGCCCGCGACCGCAAGAGCGCCCTGGCGCTGGCTGGCGCGCACGACTTCGACGTGGCGTTGATCGACGTGCGCCTCCCCGACGGCGACGGCATGTCGCTGCTCGAGCCGCTGCGCGCGCTCTCCCCGTTCACCCAGCTGGTGATGGTGACGGGGAACGCCACCATCGAAGGGGCGATCGCCGCGGTGCGGGGCGACGCCTTCGCCTACGTGCTCAAGCCGGTCTCGCCGCCCGACCTGATCGATACGGTCCGCCGCGCGCTCGAGCAAGCCGCCCTCTACCGCGAGCGCGAGCGCCTCCGCGCCGAGCTGGAGCGCTCCGAGGGGCGCCACCGCGAGCTGGTGGAGCTGATGCCGGCGTTCGTGCTGGCCCTCGACGCGCACGGCGGGATCTCGACCTGGAACCGGCAGCTCGAACAGGTGACCGGGTTCTCGCGCGCCGAGATGCTGGGGAGGCCGGGACAAGCGCTGGTCGGCACCGACGAGCAGGCTCGGGATCTTCCGCTCAAGGCCGGCAGGCCGCGCAAAGTGCGGTGGAGCCGGGCCGAGGTGACCGGCCCCGACGGTGCGCCGACGGTCTACGCGGTCGGAATCGATGTGACCAACGAGGAGGAGATGCTCCGCCGGGTGCTGCGGGCCGAGCGACTGGCCGCGGTCGGGACCATGGCCGCCGGGCTGGCGCACGAGGTCCGCAACCCGCTCAATTCCGCGTCCCTGCAGCTCACGGTGCTCGAACGCCGACTCGAACGCGGCGAAGAGACGGAGCGCACCGTCCCCATCGCTCGGATCATCAAGGGCGAAATCGATCGGCTGGACCGCCTGGTGCGGGACTTCCTGGCCTTCGCCAGGCCCCACCCGCTCGATCCTCGGCCGGTCGACATGCAGACCCTGTTGACGACGGTCAGGGATCTCATTGCTCCGGAAGCGGAGGCCGCTCGCGTCTCGATCACCGTCGACGTGCCGGCCTCGACGCGCGCCGCCTCCGGCGACACCGAGCGATTGCGGCAGGTCCTGCTCAATCTGACTCGCAATGCGATCGAAGCGATGCACGCGCGGGGCGGGCACCTCATTCTCCGCGCCCGGAGCACCCCGACGGCGGTGACCATCGACGTCGAGGACGACGGCCCCGGGTTTCCCGAGGATCTCCCGGTCTTCGACGCCTTCTTCACCACCAAGGACCAGGGCACCGGACTGGGCCTGGCGCTGGTCCATCGGATCGTGACCGACCACGGCGGGACGATCCGGGTCGAGTCCCGCCCGGGACGAACCTGCTTCTCGGTCTCACTGTCGGCCAGCAGCGCCGGCGCTCCGGCTGCTCAGTGACCGGCGTTCACTTCTCCTCGCCGTTGACCGGCGGCCGCGCCGACTTGGGGGCGCTCTCGTACTCGTGAAGCTTGTACTGGATCTTGCGCACGCTGATGTTCAGGATCTCCGCCGCCCGGCTGGTCGAGCCGCCCGTCGACTCCAGCGTCTTGGTGATGGCGTAGCGCTCGATCTCGTCCATCGTCGCCCCGGGAATCATGACCCCCTCGCGCGGCTTCGCGGCAGCGAACTGGGGCGGCAAATCACCCAGCATCACCTCGGCCCCGTGGGCCATGACCACGGCGCGCTCGACGACGTTCTCCAGCTCGCGCACGTTGCCGGGCCAGTTGTAAGCGGCGAGGTGCTCGAGCGCCTCGGAGGTGAAGCCGCGCAGCTCCTTGCCGTTCTCGGCGGCGTACTTGCGCAAGAAGTAGGTGGCCAGGAGCGGCACGTCCGACTGGCGCGCCCGCAGCGCCGGCATCTCCAGGTTGATGACGTTCAGCCGGTAGTAGAGGTCCTCGCGGAACTTCCCCTCCGCCACCATCTGCGGCAGGTTCCGATTGGTGGCGGCGATGACCCGCACGTCGACGCTGATCGTCTCGTTACCTCCCACCCGCTCGAACTCGCGCTCCTGCAGAAAACGCAGCAACTTGACCTGGATCGCGGGCGAGATCTCTCCGATCTCGTCGAGGAACAGCGTGCCGTGGTTCGCCTGCGAGAAGCGCCCGTCCCGCCGGGTGAGCGCCCCGGTGAACGCCCCGCGCTCGTGCCCGAACAGCTCGCTCTCCAGGAGGGACTCCGCCAGTGCCGCGCAGTGCAGCTTCACGAACGGTCCCTTGGCGCGCGGGCTGTGCTCGTGGATGGCGGCGGCGATCAACTCCTTGCCGGTCCCCGACTCGCCGGTGACGAGGACGCTGGCCCGCGAGCCGGCGATCTGAGCGACGGTCTTGAACACGTCCTGCATCCGCGCCGCGCTGCCGATGATGTTGTCGAAGCTGTACTTCTCGGAGAGCCGCGCCCGCAGCCGCCCAGCCTCGGCACGGAGGCGGCGCTGTTCCAGCTCGCGCGCCACCACCACCGACAGCTCGCCGACGTTCACCGGCTTGCTCAGGTAGTCGCGGGCCCCCGCGCGCATGGCGCGGACGGCCGTCTCGACCTCGCCGAAGGCCGTCATCACGATCACCGGCAGGTCCGGATCGTCCGCGCGCAGCTTCTCGAGTAACGCCAGGCCGTCCATCCCCGGCATCTTGAGGTCGGTGAGCACCAGGTCGGGGGCGAAGTCGGCCATCTTGCCGAGCGCCTTGAACGCGTCGGCCGCCGATTCGACCGCGTACCCCTCGTCGCGCAG
>DASZVW010000087.1:0-5672 GCA_035546895.1 Polyangia bacterium | reverse complement strand
CTGTTGTTCCGCCTGCCGATTCCAACCCCTCGGGTGCGACGGCCGACCGAATACCCGGCCCTCCCGCTGCCGCCGAAGAGTCAAGGGAGCGGAGCCTCAGGCGGGGCGGGCGGCGGCGGCCGGGGGGTGGAAGGCGGCGCGGATCTGTAAGCCGGCGGCGGTGGGATCGGAGGCGGTGGCGATGGCGGCGATGAGGGCGGCGGCGCTGGCGCCGGCGGCCGCGACGGAGCCGACCGCCTCGAGCGCGATCCCGCCGATGGCCACCACCGGCACCGAGACCGCCCGGCAGACCTCGGCGAGCTGCTCGAGGCCGACGACCGGATCGGGGTTGACCTTGCTGCCGGTGGCGAACACCGGCCCGAAGCCGATGTAGTCCGCCCCGCCCGCCACGGCGGCCAGAGCCTGGGCGCGGTCGTGCGTCGAGAAGCCGATCGCCAGCTCCGGGCGGCCGGCGGCGGCGCGCACGCGGAGCGCGTCGGCGAGCGGCAGGTCGTCCTGCCCGAGGTGGACGGCGTCGGCCCCCACCGCCAGCGCCACGTCGAGCCGGTCGTTCACGCAGAACGGCACGCCCGCGGCGCGGCAGAGCCGGACCAGCGGCTCGGCCGCCGCCGCCAGCGCCCGCGCGCCCGCCCCCTTGGCCCGCAGCTGCAGGCAGCAGGGCTGAGCCGCCAGGAGCTGGCGCGCCCGCCGCTCGAGCGCCTCCGGGTCCTCCAGCCAGGAGGCGGGCGCGTCGAGGATGGCGTAAAAGCCGCGCAGCGGTCGGAGCGTCATCGCGTACACTATAGCGTTTTGCCGACGCCGTTCCGCCTCACCAGCGACCTCAAGCCGATGGGCGATCAGCCGCGCGCCATCGAGGAGCTGGCCGCCGGGGTCGAGCGCGGCGACCCCTCGCAGGTGCTGCTCGGCATCACCGGCAGCGGCAAGACCTTCACCGTCGCCCAGGTGGTGCAGCGGATCCAGCGCCCGACCCTGGTCATCGCCCACAACAAGACGCTGGCCCACCAGCTGTGGATGGAGTTCAAGGCGCTGTTCCCCGACAACGCCATCCACTACTTCGTCAGCTACTACGACTATTACCAGCCCGAGGCCTACGTCCCCTCGACCGACACGTATATCGAGAAGGACTCGCTCATCAACGAGGAGATCGACCGCATGCGCCACGCGGCGACCTACGCGCTCCTCACCCGGCGCGACACGCTGATCGTCGCCTCGGTCTCCTGCATCTACGGCATCGGCGCCGCCGAGGCCTACCTCGGCATGAAGCTGGACCTGGCGCGCGGGGTCGAGGTCCGGCGCGACGCCGTGCTGCGCCGGCTGGTCGAGATCCAGTACGAGCGCAACGACGTCGACTTCTCGCGCGGGACCTTCCGCGTGCGCGGCGACACCGTCGAGATCTTCCCCGCCTACGAGCGCGAGAAGGCGATCCGCGTCGAGTGGTTCGGCGACGAGATCGACGCCATCTCCGAGGTCGACCCGCTGCGCGGCAAGGTGCTGCGCAAGGTCGACGAGGTCTCGATCTTCCCCGGCTCGCACTACGTGACGCCCGCCGATCGGCTCACCAAGGCGATGGCCGGGATCAAAGAAGAGCTGCGCGAGCGGCTCTCCCAGCTCAAGGCGGAGAACAAGCTGGTCGAGGAGCAGCGGCTCCAGCAGCGGACGCTCTACGACCTGGAGATGCTGGAGCAGATGGGGCGCTGCAAGGGGATCGAGAACTACTCGCGCCACCTCTCCGGCCGGGCGCCGGGCGAGCCGCCGCCCACGCTGCTCGACTACTTCCCCAAGGACTTCCTCCTCTTCGTCGACGAGTCGCACCAGACCGTCCCCCAGATCGCGGCGATGTACAAAGGCGACCGCTCGCGCAAGGAGACGCTGGTGGAGTTCGGGTTCCGGCTGCCGTCGGCGCTCGACAACCGGCCGCTGCAGTTCGAGGAATGGGAGGCGCGCGTCGGCCAGGCGCTGTTCGTCTCGGCCACCCCGGCCAACTACGAGCTCGAGCGCGCGCAGGGGGTGGTGGTCGAGCAGATCATCCGCCCCACCGGCCTCCTCGATCCGGAGATCGAGGTCCGCCCCGTCGGCCAGCAGGTCGACGACCTGCTGGGGGAGATCCGCGAGCGGATCAAGATCGGCGACCGCGTCCTGGTCACCACGCTGACCAAGCGGATGGCCGAGGACCTCACCGAGTACTACGCGGAGCTCGGCATCCGGGTCCGCTACCTGCACTCGGACATCGACACGCTCGAGCGGATCGAGATCCTGCGCGACCTCCGCCTCGGCGAGTTCGACGTGCTGGTCGGCATCAACCTCCTGCGCGAGGGGCTCGACCTGCCGGAGGTCTCGCTGGTGGCCATCCTCGACGCCGACAAGGAGGGGTTCCTGCGCGCCGAGCGCTCGCTCATCCAGACCATCGGCCGCGCGGCCCGCAACGTGCGCGGCAAGGTGATCATGTACGCCGACCGCCAGACCGACTCGATGAAGAAGGCCATCGACGTGACGCGCGCGCGGCGCGCGGCGCAGGAGGCGCACAACAAGGCCCACGGCATCACCCCCAAGACGATCGAGAAGGCGATCGCCGCGCTGGAGGGGACCGCGCAGGACGACTTCGTCGACCTGGCCAAGACCGCCAAGGAGGCCAAGCAGGCCGACGTGGCGCTGGATGAGCTGCCGCAGACGATCGCGGCGCTGCGCCGGCAGATGCTCGATCTCTCCGAGAAGCTGGAGTTCGAGAAGGCGGCCGCCATCCGCGACCGGATCAACGACCTGGAGGAGATCCGCCTCTCGATGGGCGGCGGCTGACCGCGGCGGCTCAAGCGACGCGTTGATAGAGCAGGCGCCAGACGCGCGCCCCCTCGTCCTCGCACTGCCGCTCGCGGCGCGACTTGGCGCCGTAGGGGTTGTCCTGGGCGAAGGTCCAGGGGCCGCGGGCGCTCTCGAACCCGGGCGCCGCCTCGAGCGCGGCCATGGCCTCCAGCGCCAGATCGAAGATGTCGGTCATGACGTAGAGCTCGCCCCCCGGCTCGAGCGCGCGGCCGATCTCGGCGATGAGCGGCGGGCCGATCACCCGCCGCTTGTGCTGGCGGCTCTTGAACCAGGGGTCGGGGAAGTTGAGGAAGAAGCGCCGCACGCTGCCGGGCGCGAACAGGCGCGGCATGTCGACCGACATGTTGGCGAAGACCGAGCGGACGTTCGGCAGCCCCCGCCGCGCGCACTCCTCGTTGACCGGCCCCACCAGCTCGCGCCGGATCTCGACCCCCACGAACAGCGTCTCCCGGTTGGCCGCCGCCCGGTCGATCAGGAAGTGGGCCTCCGCCGCCCCCAGCTCCACCTCCAGCGCGCGCCCCGGCGGGGCCGAGACGCGCGGGACGCCGGCGATCTCCAGCAGGTCCGACTTGAGCGGGTTGACGTGCTGCCGGACTCTCAATGCGGGAGGCCGGCGCTCACTTCTGGAGCTTCTTCCAGTCGGCCAGGAACTTCGAGAGGCCGACGTCGGTCAGCGGGTGCTTGACCAGCATCTGCAGCACCGCGAACGGCACGGTGGCCACCTGCGCGCCGACCAGCGCCGCCTCGACGATGTGGTTGGGCCCACGCACCGAGGCCACCAGCACCTCGGTCTTGAAATCGTACTGCTTGTAGATGGCGACGATCTTTCGGACCAGGTCGATCCCCTCGCTGGCGATGTCGTCGACGCGGCCGACGAACGGCGAGATGTAGCCGGCCCCCGCCTTGGCCGCCAGGATCGCCTGCACCGGCGAGAAGCAGAGGGTGACGTTGGTCTTGATCTTCTCTTCGGCGCAGGCCCGCACCGCCTTCAGCCCCTCGCTGGTGAGCGGCAGCTTGACCACGATGTTGGGCGCGATCTTCACGTACTCGTGCGCCTCCCGCATCATCCCGTCCTTGTCCTCGCTGACCACCTCGGCGCTGACCGGGCCCTTGCAGATCTCGCAGATCTCCTTGAGCAGCCCGTGCGGGTCGCGCGCCGTGCTCGCCCCCGCCCCCAGCACCTTGGCGATGAGCGTCGGGTTGGTGGTGACGCCGTCGATCAGCCCCTGCTCGACGCAGGTTCGGATCTCCTTCGGATCTGCACCGTCGATGAAGAACTTCATGCTCACTGCCCCCTTCCGCGCGCGCGCCGACGACCGGCGCCTCCTCTAAGTTACCACGCGCGGCCCCGTCGAGCGGCGGCCCGGCCTAGACGGAGACGGCGCCCTTGCGGTCCTGGTGGTTCACGTAGAGCTGCTGGAAGATGCCGATGAGATAGCTGGTGAGCATGTAGATCGCCAGCCCCGCCGGCAGGAACAGCGAGAAGGCGGTGAACATGATGGGCATCATCACCGACATCATCTTCTGCTGCTGCTGATCGGCGCCCGAGGGGGACATCCGCATCTGCACGAACATCACCGCCCCCATGAGCAGCGGCGTCAGCGGAAGCGGGAGCGGCCCCAGGTGGAACGGGTCCTTGGCGGTCAGATCGTGGATGTGCAGGAACGGCGCCCGATAGAGCTCGACGGCGTAGTTGAGCGTCGAGTAGAGCGCGATCCAGATCGGCATCTGGATCAGGCTGGGCAGGCAGCCCCCGAACGGGGAGACGCCGTGCGCCTTGTAGAGGTTCATCGTCTCCACCGACTGGCGCTGGCGATCGTTCTCGTACTTCTTCCGGATGGCGTTCATCTTGGGCGCCAGCTTCTGCATCTTCTTGGCCGACAGCAGCGACTTCTGCGTCGGGTAGAAGGTCACCAGCTTGATGAAGACCGTCAGCAGGATGATGGCCAGGCCCCAGTTGTGCGAGAAGCCGTGGAAGAACTTGAGCAGCCCCAGGATGGGGCGCGACAGCCAGGCCAGGGTGACGTCGACCGACTTGTCGAGCTCGACGTCCTGGCCGCCCGGCTGCACCGCCTCGAGATCGCCGATCACCTTGGGGCCGGCGAACACGGCGAAGGCGTAGTCGACCGTCCCCTGCGGGGGGAGCGTGCGCCCGGCGAAGGAGAGCGTCACCGTGCCGGTGCCGTCGGGCTCCGCCGCGGTCACGCAGCGGCGCTCGAGCGGCGGCGACTCGGGGTAAGGGACCGCGGCCAGGAGGAAGAACTTCTCGTCGCTGCCGATCCACTTGACCGCGCCGACCTTGTCGATCGAGTCCTTGCCCAGCTTCTCGACCGCCTTCCGCTCGACCTTGTTGTCGACGTAGCAGAGCAGCGAGGCGATGTTGGCCGACGAGCCGGCGAAGAAGCCGCCGCCGCGCTTGTCGGGGTCCTGCCGCCCCGAGAGCGCGATCGCCAGGTGGTGATCGAACGGCTGCCCGCTCCGGTTGGTCACCGAGACGTCGAGGTGGACGCGGTAGCGGGTGGTGTCGACCACGTAGCGCTTCTCGATGTGGGCGCCGCCGGCGTCGGCCGCGAAGATCACCGTGTTGGGCGCCGGCTGCCGCGCCTCCCAGGCGCCGTCGGCCGGCGTGGCGAAGCCCGAGCTCGGGAAGGTGGTCCGCAGCGCCGCCTCGCGCGGATCGGAGGTGTCGACCAGGTCGTGGCCGCTCGACGGATCGTCGGTCCGATCGAGGAACTTCTGGTTGCGCAGCTCGGCGTGGATCAGCGTCCCCCCCAGGCTGGAGAAGACGAAGCGGACGTCGGGGGTGTCGATCTCGATCTTCTTCTCGGGCCGATTGGCGGCCGTCGCGCCCGCGG
>DASZVW010000086.1:0-3934 GCA_035546895.1 Polyangia bacterium | reverse complement strand
CGACACCCCGCCCCCAGGTCTGCTAAACCCGCACCCACCATGAGCACCGGCAAAAAACTCTTCGTCGAGGATCTTCCCGTCGCCAACAAGCGCGTCATCGTGCGCGTCGACTTCAACGTCCCCCTCAAGGACGGGAAGGTCGAGTCGGACAAGCGGCTCCGGGAGTCGCTGCCGACCATCAAGTACCTGCGCGAGAAGAACGCGAAGGTGATACTGATGTCGCACCTCGGGCGGCCGGACGGCAAGCGGGTCCCCGAGATGAGCCTCCGGCCGGTGGCCGACGCGCTCGCCGCGCTCCTCTCCGCTCCCGTCGCCTTCGCCGACGACTGCGTGGGCCCCGCGGCCGAGAAGGCGGTCTCGGCGCTGGCCCCCGGCGGCGTGCTCCTGCTCGAGAACCTCCGCTTCCACGCGGCGGAAGAAGAGAACGACCCCGCCTTCGCCAAGCAGCTCGCGGCCCTCGCGGACGTCTACGTGAACGACGCGTTCGGCAGCGCGCACCGGGCGCACGCCTCGACGGAGGGGATCACCAAGTTCGTCCCCCAGGCCGCCTCCGGGTTCCTCATGAAGAAGGAGCTCGACTACCTGGGGGACGCGCTCGGGAATCCGAAGCGGCCGTTCGTGGCGGTCATCGGCGGGTCGAAGGTGTCGGGGAAGATCGACGTCATCAAGAACCTGCTCCCGCGCGTCGACAAGCTGCTGATCGGCGGCGGCATGACCTACACCTTCCTCAAGGCGCAGGGGCTGGAGACCGGGAAGTCGATCGTCGAGAACGACAAGATCGACCTCGCCAAGAGCCTCCTCGCCGAGGCGGGCGACAAGCTGGTGCTGGGGACCGACTTCGTGGCCACCGACAAGCTGGACTTCAAGGGGCGCACCGTGGGGGCGACCAAGGTCGTCACCAGGACCACCATCCCGGCCGACTGGGAGTGCGTCGACGCCGGGCCGGAGACCGTGGCCGCGTTCACCAAGATCCTGCTCGACGCCAAGACCATCGTCTGGAACGGGCCGGTCGGCGTGTTCGAGATCGACGCCAGCGCCAAGGGGACCATCGCCGTCGCCGAGGCGCTGGCCAAGGCGACCGCGGCCGGCGCCACCACCATCATCGGCGGCGGCGACTCGGCGTCGGCGGTGAAGAAGGCGGGCGTCGCCAGCAAGGTGTCACACGTCTCGACCGGCGGTGGCGCCTCGCTGGAGTACCTCGAGGGGAAGGTGCTCCCGGGCGTGGCGGCGCTGACCGAGAAGAAGTAGCGCCTGCGCCCGGGGATCCGTCGTCGGGGCGAACGATGGCCCTCGTCGTCTTGATCGGCGCGTCAGGTTCGGGGAAGACCACGATCGCGCGCGCGATCGCGGCTCGCCCCGGCCTCGCGGCCAAGGTCTTCCATTTCGACAGCATCGGCGTTCCGTCGCCGGCGGAGATGGCGCGGCGGCACGGATCGGGAGAGGCCTGGCAGCGCGCGACGACCATCGAGTGGATGCTGAGGCTCGCCCGCGAGGTCGAGGCGGGCGCCCCGGTCCTCTTCGAAGGGCAGACCCGGTTTTCGTTCCTGGCCGAGGGCGCGGCGGCCGCGGGCAGCCTGGCGTACCTCCCGATCCTGATCGACTGCGACGACGACGAGCGGTCCAGACGACTGCGGTTCGAGAGGGAGCAACCCGAGTTGGCCGGCGAGGAGATGATGAATTGGGCGCGCCACCTCCGCCGGGAGGCACGGCGGGGCGGCCATCAGATCCTCGACACCACCGCGCTGCCGCTGGTGGACAGCGTCGAGCGCGTGCTGGCGAGCTGGCCTGGCTGCAAGGGGGCGGCGTCCTCGTGTAGGCCCTCGCGATGAGCGCCCGCCGCGCGTTCTCGGTCGCCGTCTTCTGCCGCCACGGCGGCGAGGTGCTGCTGGTGCGCCACAAGCGGCTCGATCTCTGGCTCCCGGTGGGGGGCGAGATCGAGCCGGGCGAGACGCCGCTGGAGGCCGCGCGGCGCGAGCTCCGCGAGGAGACCGGCCTCGAGGGCGTTTTCCCGGCGGGGCTCGGCGTCGACGGCACGCCGCCCGGCCTCATCGGCTACGAGGAGCACCCCGCCGGCAGCAAGGGGCTGCACCTCAACTTCGCCTTCGTGGCCGACGTCGCCACCCGCGACCTCGCCGCCTGCGACGAGTACACCGCCGTCCGCTGGGTCGGCGACCCCGTCCCCGTCGAGTGCCCGCTCAACGTCCGCCAGCTCGTCCGCCTCGCCCTCGCCGCCGGGCGGTAGTCCCCGCCGGCGCCCCCGAACCGGGTGGCCAATTCCACGATCATTGCCTAGCCTCTCGGGATGCCCTCCGGGCGGGGCGATCGGCGACCTTGCGGCCGGCCTGGCTGCGCTACGGGACGGCGGTGGCGCTCACCGGCCTGGTGGTGGCGGGGCGGCTGGCGCTCGATCCGGTCTGGGGGCACCAGCACAACCGCCACCTGGTCTTCATCCCTCTCGTCATGGTGGCGGCCTGGCTGGGGGGGCTCGGGCCGGGGGTGGTGTCGGCGGTGCTCTCCACGGCGGCGCTGGCCCACTTCTGGACCGACACCGCGCGCGAGCCGGTGGCCGTCGCCGCCGTCGAGCTGGGGCTGTTCTTCGGCATCGGCGTCGCGCTGAGCGCGATGGTCGAGTCGCTGCACCGCGCGCGCGCCTGCGCCGAGGCCGCCGTCCGCTCGCGCGCGCGGGTGATGGAGATCGTGGCGCACGATCTCGGCAACCCGCTGGGCGCCATCGGGATCAGCGCCGAGGCGCTGCTGCGCGAGACCGACGACGAGCAGGACCGGCGTCACCTGGAGCGGATCGTGCGGGCGGCGGGGCGGATGGACGGCCTCATCAGCGACCTGGTCGACGCCACCCGGATCGAGCACGCCACGCTGGCGGTCGACCGCAGCCGCCAGCCGGTGGAGCCGATCGTGCGCGAGACCGCCGAGGCCTTCCTGCCGCGCGCCGAGCAGCGGCGCATCACGCTGGAGGTGGAGAGCCCGGCCGCCGAGCTGGCGATCGCCGCCGACCGCGCCCGGATCGTCCAGCTCCTCGGCAACCTGATCGGGAACGCGCTCAAGTTCACGCCCGAGGGGGGGCGCGTCGCGCTGCGGGTCTCGGCGGGCGAGCACGAGGTGCGCTTCGAGGTCGCCGACAGCGGCCCCGGGATCGCGCCCGCGGACGCCGCCCGCATCTTCGACGCCTACTGGAAGGGGGCCGGCCAGGGGACCGGCCTCGGGCTGTTCATCGCCCGCAGCATCGCCCGCGCCCACCAGGGCGAGCTGGCGCTGAAGACCGCCCCCGGCGCCGGCGCGACGTTCACCTTCACGCTGCCCCGCGCGTGAGCGCGCTCAGAAGGCGCGCGACTGGCCGCCGTCGACGGGGATGCAGGCGCCGGTGATCCAGCCGGCGCGCGGCGAGCAGAGGAAGGCGACCACCTCGGCCACCTCCTCGGGGCGGCCGAAGCGGCCGGCGGGGATCTCGCGGGCGACGAAGGCGGCGATGCCGTCGGGGTCGGCCTGCTGCCGGCGGTCCCAGCCGCCGCCGGGGAAGAGGATCGACCCCGGCGCCACGCTGACCACCCGGATGCCCTCGGGCGCCAGATCGCGGGCCATCGCCTTGGCCAGGCTGATCTCGGCGGCCTTGGCGGCGTTGTAGCTGGGGCCGCCGCCCGCCTCGCGCCCGTAGACCGAGGCGATGAGGACGATGACGCCGCCGCCGCGGGCGCGCAGGTGGGGGAGCGCGGCGCGCGAGACGCGCAGCGCGGGGAACAGGTTGCGGTCGAGCACCGCCTGCAGGTCGGCCTCGTCGGTGGCGTCGAAGGCGCGCGCCCCCGAGCCGCCCACGTTGTTGACCACCACGTCGACGCCGCCGTGGGCGCGGACCGCGGCCTCGAGCAGCGCCGCCACGCCGACCGGCGCCGTCACGTCGGCGACCACCCCCAGCGCCGAC
>DASZVW010000085.1:0-2183 GCA_035546895.1 Polyangia bacterium | reverse complement strand
CGAACCGCCGCTGCTCGTCGTCGAGGGCCCGCAGCCGCGCCTTGCACGCCGGGCACGCCGCCGCGTGCGCCGCGATCGCCGCCGCCTCGGCCCCCTGCGCCTCGCCGGCGCGGTGGCGCCGCAGCTCGAGCTCGCCGGGGTGTCCCGCCGGGGTCACGGGGTCTCTCCTTCGGGGCGCAGCTCGCGCCCGGCGGCGGCGGCCACCGCGGCCAACCGCTTGCGCACCGTCGGCACCGAGCGGCCGAGCGCCGCCGCCACCTCGTCGAGCGTCATCTCGTCGACGAAGTAGTGGATGGCCGCCCGCTGCGTCTCCAGGTCGAGCCCGGCCAGCAGCTTGCGGGCGGCGTCGCGGTCCTCGACGAGCTGCGGCCCGCCGTGCCCCTCGCCGCGCGCCCGCGCCTCGCGCGCGAACCGCTGGTGCCAGGGGGCCCGCTCGCCGCGCAGCACGTTGAGGCAGTGGTGGGTGGCGATGCGGGTCAGCCAGGTGAGCGGCGACGCCTCGGCGCGGAACTCCCCCCAGTGGGTGAGCGCCTTGGCGAACACGTCCTGCATGGCGTCCTCCGCCTTGGTGGCGTCGCGCAAGATGTACTGGCAACGGCCGTACACGGTCCCTCCGTACGTGGTGTAGAGCTCGCGCAGCGCCGCCCGGGAATCGGCCGGTTTTCCGCCGCTGACGATCTCCAACACCGGTTGTTTCATTCCAGCTCCCCGGGCCGCCTGGCGACCCGGGGCTCCGAGGGTTCACGCCGTCACGGCGACAGCGAGACGAACGCCGCGCTGGCGAACGCGCAGCTCGACTCCATCCCCCAGTCGACCGCGGGGTCGGCCGGATCGTACGACGCCGCGCTGTAGACCGAGAAAAAATTCGAGTCCCAGCACTCGCTGGAGGTGTCGACGGTGGCGGCGAGGTCGCCGCCCGTGAGCTGCACGTCGGTGCGGCCGGCTCCGGTCTCCTGCCAGCGGCTGTGCAGCGACAGCGTCTCGTCGGCGGCGCTGGTGGTGACGAAGTTCTCGGTCGCGCCGTACTGCAGGTCACCGCCCGCGCCGGGCGTCGCCGCGTAGGCGTAGGTGGCGTCGAAGATCTGCCCGTGCGTGCTGCAGGTCGACGGATCGCAGTTGTCGAAGATGTTGGTGAAGGTGACGTCGTTGGTCACCTGCGCCGTCGGGCTCTGGCGCGCGTAGGTGAACGCCATCTGGCCCACGTTCTGGTCGTGCTGGGGGAGCGTGGCGGCGGCGTCCCAGTCGATCAGGAAGTTGCCGCTGCCGAACCCCTCCATCGGGTCGCCGTTGGCGTCGACCGCGCGCGTGTGCACGCCGGAGAGCACGGTCACGAAGGCGCTGTCGTCGGCCGTCTTCCCCTTGCCGTCCAGCTTCCAGGCGAAGACCTGCGGCGCCTGCCGGGTCACCGTCAGCCGGTAGGTGTTGGCGCTCAGCGGATCGGTGGAGGGCCCCCACACGGCGGTGTCCCCCGAGACGCTGGTGGCCGGGTAGTTGGTCACGCTCTTGACCAGGCCGAGCACGGCGCCCGTCGCCGCGTTGACCACCAGGGCCAGCGTGGCGGTGAGCTGGTAGTCCTTGGCCGTCTTGCCCAGCAGCGCCCCCTGGCGGACGGTGGTGTCCCCGTTGGTGGCCGCGGCGGTGGCCGCGCCCGAGGCGGGGACGACCAGCGCGACGGTGTCCTTGGTCGGCGTGGCCCCCTCGAACTCGCTCGAATCGAGCCGGCCGCACCCCGACCCGGCGAGCGCGATCGCCGCGCCCAGCAATCCGACGTTGCCAACCTTCGCGATTCCCACAGTCGATCGTCTCATCGTCTTCTCCCTTTCGTCAGTCCGGCGTGTCAGCTCAATCGACACCGCCGGGGCGAAAAGAAGAAACGCCGTCCGGACGCGTCAGGGATTCTCGGGCGCGGGCGCGGCGGGCGGCGGAGATTCGGCCGCTTTTTCGGGCGCCGCGGGGGGCGGCGGGGCCGGCGCGGGCGTGGCCGGCTGCGGCGCGGGGAGCTGCGAGGGGTCGGGGGCCAGCTTGAGCCGTGCGATGTCGCGCCCGACGTCGGCGGTGGTCGAGTCGCCGCCGGCGCGCCGGCGCGCCGCGGGCTCGCGGGCCGCCGGCTCGTGCGACGCTTCGTGAGCGGCTTCGTGTGAAGCTTCGTGCGCCGCCGTCGGCTCGCGCCGGCTGGCGGCGGG
>DASZVW010000084.1:0-4595 GCA_035546895.1 Polyangia bacterium | reverse complement strand
CACCGCCTCGGCCTCCCCCGCCGCCGCCAGCGCCGCCCCCAGCCCCGCCAGCGGCCCCGCGCCGGCCACGCGATCGGCGACCACCTCGACGCCGCGCGCGCGCCAGGGCGCCGGATCGTTGGCCACCGCGAACACCCGCGCGTCGAGCGGCCGCAGCACCGCGAGCTGGCGGTCGGCCACCGCGCGGCCGCCGACCTCCAGCAGCGGCTTGACCGCCCCGCCCAGCCGCCGGGCCGGGCCGCCGGCGATGATCGCGGCCGTCCCCCCGCCCATCGCTACGGCCAGGGGGCATTGGCGCGGCGCGCGACGTCCCGCAGGACCGCGATCATCTGCTCGTGCAGCGGCCCGTTGCTGGCCAGCACCCGCCCGGTCTCGCCGTCGAACGGCGTCCCGTCGAGCTCGGTGGCCCGCCCGCCGGCCCCGATGACGATGGCCGCGCCCGCCACCAGGTCCCAGGGGTGCAGCGCCCGCTCCCAGTAGCCGTCGAGCCAGCCGGCGGCGACGAAGCAGAGATCGAGCGCCGCCGAGCCGAGCCGGCGCGTCCCCTGCGCGGCCTGCGTGAACGCCGTCCACTCCGGCAGGTTGGTCTGCACCGGGTTGCGCGTATACGGGAAGCCGGTCACCAGGAGCGCGCCCCCCAGCCGGTCGATCGCCGAGGGGGCGATCGGCTTCCCGTTCAGCGTCGAGCCGCCGCCGGTGGTGGTCCCGGCGAACGACCAGCCGAGCGCCGGCGCCTCCACGATCCCCACCAGGGGCCGCGTGCCGGCGCAGAGGCCGATCGACACCGAGAAGATCGGCAGCCCGTGCGCGAAGTTGGTGGTGCCGTCGAGCGGATCGACGTACCAGACCCGCTCGGCGCCCGGATCGCCGGCGGCGGTGGTCCCCTCCTCGGCGACGATCCGATCGGCGGGGAAGGCCGCCGCCAGCCGCTCGACGATCAGCGCCTCCGAGCGCTTGTCGTACTCGGTCACCAGGTTGATGTCCTCGGACTTGTAGCCGACGGCCGGCCGGGTCCCGAGGCCCTGCATCAAGATCTTCCCCGCCTCGCGGGCGATCTCGGCCGCGCGCTCCCGGACGCCGGCCAGCGGGTCGGACGACAGCTCTTGGGCCATCGCGGTCAGAGGTCCCTTCGCATCCAGGTGGCGTTCTTCGAGCGCGCCAGCGCGTACTCGGCGGTGGCGGAGATCTCGGGCGCCACGTCCTTGCGGTCGATGGCCTGGAAGCCGAGCTTCTCGCCGAAGTACCCCTGAGCGCCGTCGGTGACCAGGTAGAGCTGGCGCACGCCGAAGATGCGGGCCCGCTCGGTGGCCGCCTCGACCAGCACGTAGCCGAGCCCCTCGCCGCGCCGCTCGGGGGCCACCGCCAGCATGCGCAGCAGCGCGGTGTCGCCGGCGACCTCGATCGCCACGCACGCCACCAGCGGCCCCCCGGCCTCCTCGCCGGGGATCACCAGGTACGAGGGCCAGAACTGCTCCAGCACCGGGTGCGCGATCCCCACCCGGTCGAGCAGGTTGCCGATCCGGACCTTGTGCTCGGCGCGCGCCGGCATCACCGGATCGCCCAGCGCCAGCAGGAGGCGGTCGTGCAGGTTGCCGTAGTCGCCCGAGGACATCACCAGCACGGTGTCGCCGGGCGAGGCCCGCTCGGCCAGGTGGGCGACCGTCGCCTCGACGGTGGGGATGACGCGCGCGGGGACGTCCTCGCGCCGCAGGTCGGCCGCCACCTTCTCGACGTCGAGGCGCTCCCTCTCGGGGACCTTCTCCGGCGCGTACAGCGGCGCCAGCACCACCTCGTCGGCGACCGACAGCGCGTCGGCGAACTCGTTCTGGAACACGCTGCGCCGGCTGGTGGCCGAGCGCGGCTCGAACGCCGCGATCAGCTTCCCCGGCCCGAACCGCCCCTTGAGCGCCAGGATGGTCTCCCGGATGGCCGTCGGGTGGTGGGCGAAGTCGTCGACCACCGTCACCCCGCGGGCCACGCCGCGCACCTCCTGCCGCCGCCGCACGCCCAGGAACCGGCGCACGCCGCGGGCGATCACCGGCAGCTCGATCCCCAGGTGCGAGGCGACCGCCATGACGCCGATCAGGTTCTCGTGGTTGTAGATGCCGGGGAGGTTGGTCTCCACGGCGCCCACCCGCTCGCCCCGGCGCGCCAGCGCCAGCGTGGTCCGGCCGCCGATCACGCGCGCCGAGACCTCGAACGTCCAGTCTGCCCCCGAGCCCGGGCGGCCGTAGGTGACGACCTGGCAGCGGGCGCCGCGCGCCACCTCCATCGCCCCGGGCGAGGCGCCGCAGGCGACCAGCAGGCCGTCCTCGGGGATGAGGGCCACGAACTTGCGGAACGCGGCGCGCACCGCCTCCTCGTCGCGGAAGATGTCGGCGTGGTCGAACTCGACCGAGGTCAGGATCGCCACCTGCGGCCGGTAGTGAAGAAACTTCGATCCCTTGTCGAAGAAGGCGGTGTCGTACTCGTCCCCCTCGACGACGAACTCGCCGCCGGCGCCCAGGCGCCACGACTGCCGGAAGTTGAGCGGCACGCCGCCGATCAGGAACGAGGGGTCGCGCCCGGCGTCGTGCAGCACCTGCGCCAGCAGCGAGGAGGTGGTCGTCTTGCCGTGCGTCCCGGCCACCACCAGCGAGCGCTTGTTCCCGCTCCCGCCGTCCCCGTTCCCGCCGTCGAGGAACAGCTTGCCGAACAGCGAAGGGAACGACTCGAGCGGGATCTGCCGGGCCTGCGCGGCCAGCACCTCGACGTGGTCCTTGCGGCAGACGTTGCCGACCACCACCGCCTCCGGCCCCCAGTCGAGGTTGGCCGGCCCGAACCCCTCGAACACCGGGATCTTCTGCTCCGCGAGCTGCGTCGACATCGGCGGGTAGACGTGCTCGTCGGAGCCTCGCACGTCGTGCCCCGCCGCCTTGAGCAGCCCCGCCAGCGATCCCATCCCCGTCCCGCAGATCCCGATCAGGTGCACTCTCATCGGCGGACCGTCATTTCGGCACGCACTCGGTGGCGCCGGGGGCGAACTGGGTCGGGAACCGCTTCACCTCCATGGAGAAGGTGACGGTGAAGTCGCGGAAGGTGCCGAGGTCGCGCTCCCCCTTGCCGCCCGAGGTGTCCCAGCGCAGGTGCGAGATCACCGTCGAGCCGCAGGGATCGACGCGCCCGCGCTTGCGGGTCTTGGCCTCGGCGCCCCAGGCCTCGGCCGCCTCGCGGTTGCACCGCCCGCCCGGCCCGCCGTCGCAGCGCACCTGGAGGATGTCGTACCACCAGGGCCCCTTGGGGCCGTACTCGGCGAGCTGGAGCTCGGGCGCGATCCCGCCGTCATTGCTGGCGGCGCGCGCGGTGAAGGTCACCTCCTGCGTCGTCCCCGGGAGCACGTCGATGTAGTAGCAGCTCTCGTCGGCGCCGGCCGAGAAGTGGCCCAGCGTGGGCGAGTCGAGCATGGCGCCGCCGCCCGTGGCGCCGAGCCGGAGCTCGAACCGCTTGTGGTCGGCGTCCGGCGGCTGCGCCTCGGCGTCGTCGCGCCCCTGGTGCCGGCAGGCGCAGGGGGCGCCCGGGCCGCCCTTGCAGCGGGCGCCGGCCAGGTTGGCGTCGCGCGCGCCCGGCGTCTCCACCGCGGCCGGCGTCCCGGCGGCGCCGGCGCCACCGGATCCGGAGGCGCCCGCGCAGCCCGCGCAGGCGAGCAACGCCGCGGCCAGGTGGCGGGTCCAAAGACGGCGCAAACCACGGCGACGCAACGGAGGGACCATGGTGGACGCCGACACGTCGCTTACGTACCATAGATTCTTCATGTCACCTCGCTTTCGACAGCTGTTTCTGCTGGCCGCGTTCGCCGCCGCCGTGTCGGCGCTCGGCCTCGCCGGCTGCGCCGACACCGACGACGAGGGGCGCCCCGTCGCCTACTCTCTCACCGCCAAGCAAAATTACGAGAAGGGAATGGCGGCGCTGAAGGACGAGAGCTACGCCGAGGCGAAGAAGTACTTCCAGTTCGTCAAGCAGAAGTTCCCGTTCTCCAAGTACGCGGTCATGGCCGAGCTGGCGGTGGCCGACACCGAGTTCGAGCAGGGGAGCTACACGGAGTCGATCGAGAGCTACAAGAGCTTCGCGCGCCTGCACCCCACGCACGAGAAGGTCGAGGACGGCTACGTCGCCTTCAAGATCTGCCAGGGCTACTTCAAGGACATGCCCGAGGACGTCTGGATCACGCCCCCCTCGTACGAGAAGGACCAGTCGTCGGTGAACGACGCCGCGCGCGAGCTCGCCGACTTCCGCAAGAAGTTCCCCGACTCGCCGTACACCAAGAAGGTCGACGACATGCGCAAGGAGGTCATGAAGCGCCTGGTCGACCACGAGGTCTACGTGGCGCGCTTCTACCTCAAGGCCGAGCACCCCAAGGCGGCGGCCAACCGGATCGAGTGGGCGATCAAGCACTACCCCGGCTCGGGGCGCGAGCCGGAGCTGCTCTACTCGCTCGGCGAGACCTACCTGCACATGGACGACCCGCTGCGCGCCAAGGAGACCTTCACCCGGGTGGTGACCGACTACGGCAGCGCCCCCGAGGCGCGCCGCTCCGAGCTCTACCTCGAGTACATCAC
>DASZVW010000083.1:0-3799 GCA_035546895.1 Polyangia bacterium | reverse complement strand
TCCCGCCCGTGCCGCCGACACCGCCCGTGCCCGAGCTCCCGCCCGCGCCGCCCGGACCCGAGCCCCCCGAGCCGCCCGTCCCCGCCGACTTCGGCGACAGCGTGTAGAGCGCCGCCGCGCCGTAAGGCACGCTGACGGAGATCCCGGTGGTCATCCCGGTGACGTCGGCGCGCTGCCAGAGATCGCGGACCGCCGGCGTCCCCGTCACACCCAGCTGCGAGAAGGTGACCGAGACCGTGGCGTCCGCGGTCCCGTTGTTGAACAGCGCGACCGCCTTGCGCCCGCCGCCGAGATCGCGCGCCCACACCTCCGTCGAGGACTGCTGCGAGATCCGCTTGGCGTGCGTCCCCAGCGCGTCCTGGTTCACCGCCAGGACCTCGGGGTTGGTCAGCAGCGCCGTGGTCCACGGTCCGGTGGTGGCGTCGCTGGTCAGCGACTGGACGTTGCCGCCGAAGATGAGCGGCGACGGGAGGATGCTCCAGAGCGAGAGGATGGTGACCTGCTGGTTGCGGGTGAAGGTGGTCTCGCCGGAGGCGTGCCACTCGCACCGCGGGCCGAGGTATCCGAGCGGCAGCATGTCGGTGTCGGGCCAGTGCCCGGCCACCAAACCGCTCGCCGCCTGCCAGGTCCCGGCCGAGCGGAACACGCCCGGCAGATCGGTGATCGCGTTGTAGTCCCAGAAGTCGTCCACCACGCGCCACATGTCGGCGTCGGCGTCGAGATCGGCGGCCGAGCTCGGCAGCCACGACGGATCGTCCGCGCCCGGCGAGAAGCTGATCACCATCGCCCGCCCGGTCTTGTTCACCGCCGCGCGGATCGCGTCCGCCTCGGGCTGGTGATAGACCTTGGTGCTGTTGTTCAGCATGTCGTCGATCTTGACGAAGTCGACGCCCCACTGCGCGTACTGGGCGAACAGGGCGTCGTACCAGGCCTGGCCGGCGGCGGTGCTCCCCTGCACGCCCCACATGTGCTGATCCCAGGGGCAGGCGTCGGCGGTGTTCGCGGCGTCGGTGGCCTTGTAGGTGGAGTTGGCGATCGGTGACTTGGCGGTGACGGCGGCGCGCGGGATGCCGCGCATGATGTGGATGCCGAAGCCGAGCCCCAGCGCGTGGACGCGGTCCGAGAGCGACTTGAGGCCTACCGATCCCGTCGCCGACGGGTACTTCGACGGCGACGGCAGGAACCGCCCGTTGCCGTCGAGCTGGTCCTCGGGGTCGTACCAGCGGTAGTCGATGACCACGTAGCTCCATCCGAAGGGCTGCAGCGTGGTCTTCAGCGCCTGCGCCTGCTGCACCACCTCGTTCTCGGTGATGCTGGCGCCGTAGGAGTCGTAGCTGTTCCACCCCATCGGCGGCGTCGGCCGCAGCGTGCTCCCCGCGACCACCGTGATGGTCGCGGTGGCCGTCCCGCTGCCGTTCTTGACGGTGACGGCCAGCGGGTACGAGCCGGCGGCGGGCGCGGTCCCCGAGATGACGCCGGTGCTGGCGGCGAGCGCCAGCCCGCTCGGCAACCCGGTGGCCGAGAACGTCAGCGGCGCCTGGCCGGTGGCCGGAATGGTGTAGAGAAAAGGCGCCGCCGGGGTCGCGCCGACCACGAACGGCGGCTGGATGCTCGGCGACGCCGGGGGCGCCGCCATCGAGATGGTGACGGTCGACTGCGCGCCCTGCGCGGGCTCGTGCCGCGCCAGCACCAGGCCGCCGATCGCGGCCGCCAGCGCGGCCATCCGGGGAAGCTTCGACATATCGCGTCTCCTTGTGAGCCGTCGAGATTTCATACTTCGGCTCAAATACCGCTCGCGATAGCTGATGTGTTCGAACTATGGTCTATTTGTGAAGACCCGGCCGAAGCGCGCGCCCGGCGCCAAGGGGGCCGCCTGGCGGCGCCGCTCGTTCGAGGTCCTGACCTCCGCGGTCGTCGCCGGCCACGCCGCGGGGCCGCCGCCGCCCGGCGAGTGGGCCGGCCACCTGCGGCAGCTGGTGGCCGCCTCGCGCGCCCCCGTCGAGGGGCCCCCCTGGTGGACGGCGGACGACGCCTACTTCGGGAACGTCGAGACGCGGACCGATCCCCGCAGCTACCGCTGGGACGGCATGCGCCGGCTGGGGCCGCGCGACCGGCCGCTGGTCTTCTTCCAGCTCACCCTGGCCGGGTGGGGGTGCTTCGAGCTCTACGGCAAGCCGCCGCGGCCGGTCCCGCCCGGCGCCGGCTTCTTCGCCGTCGTCCCCTCGCGCCACCGGTATTACCTCCCCCCGGACTCGCCGGGCTGGACGTTCGCCTGGATCGGCATCTATCACCCCTACCTCCTCCAGCGCATCGCCAGGCGGGTCGCCGCCGGCGGTCCTCTGGTGACGATGTCGGCCGGCAGCCCGCTGGCCGCCAGCACCGTGCGGCTGGTGCGGGGGGCGTTCGAGAAGGACTTCCGCGACCGCTTCGAGGTGGAGCTGGCGCTGTTCACCTTCCTCCATGCCTACGAGCGCTACGCCGACGAGCTCCGCGATCCGGAGGGGGACCGCGAGCGGCTGCTCGAGTGGCTCCGGGCCCGCGTGCTCGCCGACCCGCGGCACGCCTGCACCGTCGACGTCGTGGCGGCCGAGCGCGGCATGACCCGCAGTCACTTCAGCCACCACTTCCACGCCCGCACCGGGCTCACGCCGGCCCGCTTCATGAACGAGACGCGCGTGCAGGAGGCGGCGCGCGCCCTGCTGGCGAGCCGCGCCTCGCTCAAGCACGTCGCCACCGAGTGGGGCTTCGCCAACGCCAGCCACTTCGGCCGGGTCTTCCGCCGGTTCCATCACGTCAGCCCGGCCGCCTACCGGCGCTCGTTCGCGGTCTGACGTCGCCCGCGGCGTGCGACAACGCACGTATTGCCGGCGGCGCGGGCAGATTGTCATGAATTTTATCTGAGCCGCGCCCCGCCCGGCGGGTGACCTCTCCAGCGGATCGGGCGCCATGACCAACTCGTCAAGAACCCTCGTTTTGAGCGTGCTCCTCGCCTCGGGCCTCCCCGCCCGGGCCATCGCGGCGGACGGCTGGGGAGCGAGCTGGAGCTTCGGGCCGGTTCATCCCACCACCAGCAACCACATCATCTATACGAAGACGACGATCGTGCCGGGGCGGATCCCGCCGGTCACGTCGACGGTGGGCCCGCTGTACCTGTGGCCCGGCCTCTCCAACCCGACGAGCGATCTCATCCAGACCACCATGGACGCTCAGAGCTACAACGCCTCGTACTGCGGGGCCAGCGCCACCCAGTGGTGCGTGGAGGCGTCGGTGTTCGGCAGCTTCGGCCAGCGCAACGGTCCGGCGGTGGCCATCGATCCCGACGACCACGTCACCATCGAGTACAAGCTGGGCTCGGACAACAACACCTGGACCCAGACGGTGACCTCGCAGAAGCTGGCCAAGGTGGTGTCGACGCTGACCAGCACCAGCGGGCTCATGTACGGCGGCGGCTTCGGCTTCGCCACCGAGGCCGACGCCAACTCGTACACCATCGACACCCAGTACTACCTCTGCACCGAGATCCACCTGGCGGCGGCCGATCCGACCTTCGGCGCCACCGGCGTGGGCGCCGCGGGCGCGATGATGGGCGCCACCGGCACCGGCTCCGGCCGCGGCACGGTCAAGAACCTCCGCACGCCGGACGGCGGCCTCACCTGGCTGGTCGACCTCATCACCTTGCCGGCCATGAACCCGCAGGGGACGCAGACCCCGCCCCCCGCGTACGATTGCGGGACCGGCGGCGCCGGCGGCAGCCCCGGAACGGGCGGCGCCACCGGCGGCACGACCGGGACCGGCGGCG
>DASZVW010000082.1:0-2436 GCA_035546895.1 Polyangia bacterium | reverse complement strand
GCGCGGCCGAGGCGGGCGCCCTGCTGGTCGCCTGCCGCACCGCCTACCAGGACGCGCGGATGAAGGACGCGGAGGCGGTCTGCACGGCGGCGCGCGACGCCAACCCGATGTCGGCCGAGGCGAACGGCTACCTCGCGCACGCGCTCTTGAACCGCAACCGGCGCCGCGAGTCGCTGGCCGCCGCCGAGCGGGCGGTGAAGCTGAACCCCAAGTGGGCCGACGCCTACGTGGTCATCGGCGGCATCCACCAGGACGCGGGCGAGATGGCCGACGCGCGCAAGGCCTACCAGCGCTACCTGGAGCTCGAGCCGCACGGCCAGTTCGCCGGCGAGCTGCGCGCGATCGTCGACAAGCTCGGGAAGCTCTGACCGTGCTGGTGCTGGGGATCGAGACCTCCTGCGACGAGACGGCGGCCGCCGTCGTCGAGGACGGCCGGCGCGTGCGCGCGGACGTGGTGGCCTCGCAGATCCTGGTGCACGCGCCGTACGGCGGCGTGGTCCCCGAGGTCGCCTCGCGCCAGCACGTCGCCACCATCGTGCCGGTGATCCAGCGGACCGTCGCCGACGCCGGGATCGGCTTCGGCGATCTCGACGCCGTCGCCGTCACCTGCGGCCCGGGGCTGGTCGGCGCGCTCTTGGTGGGCGTGGAGACGGCCAAGTCGCTGGCCTTCGCGCTCGGCAAACCGCTCATCGGCGTCAACCACCTGGCCGGTCACCTGGCCGCGATCTTCCTGGGGGAGGACGGGGACGCCACGCCGCCGTTCCCGCACCTGGCGCTGCTCGTCTCGGGCGGGCACACGGCGCTCATCCGCGTCGACGAGCCGGGGAAGACCTCGCTGCTCGGTGCCACCCGCGACGACGCGGCCGGCGAGGCCTTCGACAAGGTCGGCAAGCTGCTGGGGCTCGGCTACCCGGGCGGGGTGAAGATCGACAAGCTGGCGGCGACCGGCGATCCGCGCGCCGTCGAGCTGCCGCGCGCGCTGGCCGGGCGCGACGATCTCGACTTCAGCTTCTCGGGGCTCAAGACGGCGGTGGCCACCCGGCTGGCGAGGACGGGGGTCCCCGAGGGGGCGGCGCTGGCCGACTTCTGCGCCAGCTTCCAGGCCGCGGTCGTCGACGTGCTGGTGCGGAAGTCGCGGCGCGCGCTGGTCCGCGAGGGGCTCGGCGCGCTGGTGGTGTGCGGCGGCGTGGCCGCCAACCGCGGCTTGCGGACGGCGCTCGCCGAGGCGGCGCGCGAGGACGGGTTCGGGCTCTTCATCCCGCCGCCCAAGCGCTGCACCGACAACGCCGCCATGATCGCCGCCGAGGGGAGCGCGCTCTACCTGCGGGGGGCGCGCGCGGGGCTCGACCTGGCGGTCGACCCGGGCCTGCCGCTGACGCCCGGGCTGCCGCGCGCGTCGTCTTGACGGCGCCGTCCGACGATCCGCGGCGGGTGCTGGCGCGGCACGGGCTCGTCGCCAAGAAGTCCTGGGGGCAGAACTTCCTGCGCAATCGGGCGGTGCTGGCGCGCATCGCGGGCGCGGCGCGCGCCGGGGCGGACGACCTGGTGGTCGAGATCGGCGCCGGGCTGGGCGCGCTCACCGCGGCGCTGCTGGCGCTCGACCCGCCGCCGGCCCGCCTGGTGGCGATCGAGCGCGATCCGGACATGCTGCGCGTCCTTCAGGCCGAGCTCGGCGGCGAGCCGCGCCTGGAGATCGCCGCCGCCGACGCGGCCGCGTTCGACTTCGGCGCCGCCGCGCGCGCGGCCGGGCGGCCGGCGATCGTGGTCGGCAACCTGCCGTATCAGATCGCCAGCGCGCTCATCCTCGGGCTCCTCGAGGCCGGGCGGGCCGGCGCCGTCGGCCGCGCGGTGGTGATGATCCAGCGCGAGATGGCCAAGCGGATCACGGCGCCGCCCGGGAGCCGCGTCTACGGCCGGCTGACGGTCGCCGTCGCCCAGCACGCCGAGGCGAAGATCCTGTTCGACGTGAAGCCGGGATCGTTTCATCCGGCGCCCGAGGTGATCTCGTCGGTGATGAGCCTGGTTCCGCGCCCGTCGCCGCTGGCGCCGGTGCGCGACGCGGCGCTGTTCGAGGAGGTGGTGAAGCAGGCCTTCGCCACCCGGCGCAAGATGTTGCGGCGCGCGCTGGCGGGCTTCGGCGAGGAGCGGGCGGCCGCGGCGTTCGCGGCCAGCGGCGTCGACGGCACGCGCCGCGCCGAGGAGCTGTCGGTGGCGGACTTCGCCCGCCTGGCGGATGCTTTCGCCGATGCCCGAGCTCCCTGAGGTCGAAACCATCGTCCGCGGCCTCGACCCGGTGGTGCGGGGGCGGCGGATCGAGCGCGTGTGGGGGAGCGGCCGGCCACTGCACCTGGCGCGCGCGGTGGACCTGCGCGGCCTGCGCGGGGTGGCGGTGGGGCACGCCATCGCAGGCGTGCGGCGGCGCGGAAAGTACATCCT
>DASZVW010000081.1:0-7273 GCA_035546895.1 Polyangia bacterium | reverse complement strand
AGGAGGCGAACGGCTGCAGCACCGGCCAGAGACCCTTCCAGCCGAGCGGGCTCCCGTCCTGGATGAACGCGCCGCCCAGCGCGGTGCGGCTCGCCAGGTGGTGGAACCAGCGCCCGGCCAGCGCCAGCGCGGCGGCGCCGGTCGCCCCCCGCGGGTTCAGGACCGGGCCGAAGAGCAGCGAGGTCCCGGCGCCCGACTCGAAGGCCACCTCGTTCATCGGCTGCTTGGAGTACTCGTACGACTCGATCGCCGAGGCGAACCCCGCCAGATCGATCCGCCCCGGGTCGGCCTCGGCGGCGCCGCGACCGCGGGGGGCCGGGCTGCCGTAGCGGCTGGCCTGGCAGACGTCCTCCTGGCAGGCGTAGTCGCGCCGGTACCCGAGCAGGTTGCGCCCCATCGCCTCGGCCAGCGGCTCGCCGGAGAGCTGCATCTCGAGCGAGGCGATGAAGTGGTCCTCGGTGACGAACGTGGGATCGACCGCTGTCACCACCAGCGCCAGGGTCTGCGGCGGCGCGCGGCCGGGCCCGCCGCCGGCGCCGCCGTCCTCGGGGGCGGCGACCTTCGGCGGCCCGCCGCAGCCCGACGCCGCCAGCAGCGCGACGGCGAACCCGATCGGGCGCCCGCGCGCCGCGATGGTCCGGCGATCCGATCGGCGTTCGCCCATCGTCCTCGTCGGCCAAAGGTACCGCCGCGCCGCCCGGCCGGCTCACAAAATCGCGGCCGGCGCGCGCGCCCGTGCGAAGATGCCGCCATGAGCGACACGCGTGCCTGGGGACCGCTGGCCCAGCTGATCGGAGAATGGGAGGGCGAGCGCGGGCTCGACGTCTCCTTCCACAACGCGACCGGCCGCCTGACCGAGACCAAGTTCCGCGAGCGGGTATCGCTGGTCCCGTTCGGTCCGGTGGCCAACGGCGCGCAGCAGCTCTACGGGCTCGACTACCGGATGTCCGCCTTCCGCCTCGCCGAGGAGGCACCCTTCCACACCGAGGTCGGTTACTGGCTGTGGGACGCGGCCGACGGGCAGGTCCTGCGCTGCTTCATGGTGCCGCGCGGGACCACCGTGCTGGCCGGCGGGGCGGCGCGCCCGGACGACACGCGCTTCTCGCTGGAGGCCAACGTGGGGAGCGAGAGCTACGGCATCCTCTCCAACCTCTACCTGGCGGCGCGGGCGCGCACGACCAAGTACACCTGCCAGGTCGTCGTCGAGCCGGGCGGCTTCTCGTACGAGTCGTGCACCACCTACGTCCACGCGACGGGCGGGGTCATCGCGCACACCGACCGGAACATTTTGCACCGCGCCCATCAGCCCTGATCGGCGGCGCGGCGCCGTCTCGGGCAAGCGTGATCTATAGCACGCGATGCCGGTAGCGCTTCCCAGTTTCAGGGAAAGTCGCAATCGGTGTACGATTCGCGGTCATGCCGCTCACATTTTCCGGGAGCACGGCCTTTCGTCGAGACCTGGAAGCGCGGGTCGCGAGCTACTTCGACGGCTGCAGCTCGGGCCGCCACGGCACCCGCCGCATGTACGTCAAAACCTTATTTTTGCTCGCCTGGCTGGCGACGTCTTACGTCGGGCTGGTCTGGTGGGCAGAGACCTGGTGGCAGGCGGTCCCGCTCGCCGTCTCCATCGCGCTGGCGATGGCGGGCATCGGGTTCAACATCCAGCACGACGGCAACCACGGCGCCTATTCGCGCCACCCCGCGCTCAACAAGGCGGCCGCGCTGTCGCTGAACCTGCTCGGCGGCGACGCCTACTTCTGGCACTACAAGCACAACATCGCCCACCACACCTACCCGAACATCTCGGGCGCCGACAACGACATCTACATGGGGCTGTTCGCGCGCATGTCGCCGCACGACCAGCGCCTCTGGTTCCACCGCTTTCAGTACATCTACGTGTGGGCGCTGTACGCGCTGCTGGCGGTGAAGTGGCAGCTCTTCGACGACTTCCGCTCGATGATCCGCCCGGGCGTGGCGGACACCGCGGTCCCCCGGCCGCGCGGCTGGGACCAGGTCAGCTTCTGGACCGGGAAGGCCTGCTTCCTGCTGCTGGCCTTCGGCGTCCCGCTGCTCCTCGGCCACCGGCTGGTGGCGGTGATCGGCCTCTACCTGGCGAGCATGGGGGTCCTGGGCCTCACGCTGGCCACCGTGTTCCAGCTCGCCCACTGCGTGGAGGAGGCGGAGTTCCGCGTCCCGGCCGACGGCTCGCGCCGCATCGAGCGCGAGTGGATGGCGCACCAGATCGAGACCTCGGTCGACTTCGCGCGCGACAACCGGCTGCTGACCTGGTACCTGGGCGGGCTCAACTTCCAGATCGAGCACCACCTGTTCCCCAAGATCTGCCACGTCCACTACCCGGCGCTGTCGCCGATCGTCGAGGAGACCTGCCGGGCGCACGGGATCCGCCACCGCTCGCACGGCACCATGCGCCGGGCGATCCGCTCGCACGTGCGCTGGCTGCGCCACCTCGGCCGGGCCGGAACCGGCCACCCGGTGGCGCGCCGCCGGGTGAAGCCGGTGCCGGCGCGCGCCGCCGCCGCGCAACGCTAGCCTTCCCTCTTGCCCCGCGGGCCGGTCCGTGGGACACGGGCGTATGACCAACGCCGCACCAGCGCCCGTCGAACCGCCCCCGACCCCGCCCGCCCCCGTTTCACAGGCCGCGGGGAGCGCCGAGAAGCTGGTCCGCGAGCTGTTCGAGATGGCCGGCATCCGCATCGGCGGTCCGGGGCCGGGCGACATCACCGTCCACGACCCGCGCTTCTACGGCCGCCTGCTGCGGGACGCCTCGCTGGGCGTGGGCGAGTCGTACATGGACGGCTGGTGGGACACCGACGCGCTCGACGTGCTGCTGGAGAAGATCATGCGCGCGGGGCTGCGCGAGAAGGTGACCGGCAGCCTGCGGCTGCGCCTGCTGACCGCCAAGGCCTTCCTGTTCAACCTGCAGTCGAAGGAGCGCTCGGGGCGCTCGGTGGAGGCCCACTACGACATCGGCAACGACCTCTACCAGCGGATGCTCGACCCGCGGATGGTCTACACCTGCGGCTACTGGAAGAACGCCACCACGCTGGCCGAGGCGCAGGAGGCCAAGCTGGACCTGGTCTGCCGCAAGCTGGGCCTGCGCAAGGGGATGCGCGTGCTCGACCTCGGCTGCGGCTGGGGGGGCTTCGCGGCCTGGGCCGCCGAGAAGTACGGCTGCTCGGTCGTGGGGGTCACGCTCTCCAAGGACCAGCACGCGCTGGGGCGCGAGATGTGGAAGCACCTCGACGTCGACCTGCGCCTCTGCGACTACCGCGACGTGACCGGCACCTTCGACCGGGTGGCGTCGATCGGGATGATGGAGCACGTGGGCCCCAAGAACCACCGGCACGTGATGGAGGTGGTTCACCGGTCGTTGGTCGACGATGGGGTCGCCCTCATCCACACCATCGCCAACAACCGGAGCCGGCGGCACGGCACGCCGTTCGTCGAGAAGTACATCTTCCCCAACGCGGTCGCCCCCTCGCTGGCGCAGCTCGGCCGGGCGACCGAGGGGCTGTTCGTGGTCGAGGACCTGCAGAACATCGGCCCCGACTACGACCGCACGCTGATGGCCTGGTGGGAGAACTTCGACCGCGCCTACCCCGAGCTGCAGCACAAGTACGACCGCCGGTTCTACCGGATGTGGCAGTTCTACCTGCTGGCGGCGGCCGGCGCGTCGCGCGCGCGCGACGGCCAGCTCTACCACCTGGTGCTGACCAAGATCGGGCGCCAGCAGCCCGACTGCCGCGTCAGCTGAGCGGCGGCCGCCTCATTCGGGGTCCTTGGGGGGCCGGCCGCGGCGCGGGAGGCCGCCCCAGGGGGTCCGGGGCTTACGCGCGGGCGTGGGCGGGCCGGCGAGCTTTCGCGCCTCCCGCTCTGCCGCCTCGCGCGCCGCCTGCGCCGCCACGATCGCCGCCCGCTTCTCTTCCGCTTTTCCCATCGCTGTCTCCCCTGTTGGACACGAATGGGTGGTTGTCGACCACCCGCACCGGCTTTTGAATCAGGCGTTCGATCTCCCGCAGCGCGGTCCGCTCGTCGGCCGCGCAGAACGAGAGGGCGACCCCCGAGGCGCCGGCGCGCGCGGTGCGGCCGATGCGGTGGACGTAGGTCTCGGGCTCGTCCGGGATCTCGAAGTTGATGACGTGGGTGATGCCGTCGACGTCGATGCCGCGGGCGGCGATGTCGGTCGCCACCAGCACGCGCGCCTCGCCGCTCTTGAAGGCCTCCAGGGCCCGCTGGCGCGCGTTCTGCGACTTGTTGCCGTGGATCGCCTCGGCGCGCACGCCGCTCCGATCGAGCTGCTCGGCGATGCGGTTGGCGCCGCGCTTGGTGCGGGTGAAGACCAGCACCCGGGTCATCGCCGGATCGCGCAGCACCTCGCGCAAGAGGCCGCGCTTGTCGCCGGCGCCGACGTGCAGGACCCACTGGGCGACGCGGTCGGCGGTGCTGGCCACCGGCGCCACCGCCACCTCGACGGGGTCGACCAGGATCGAGCCCGCCAGCTTGCGGATCTCGGGCGGCATGGTGGCCGAGAACATCAGGTTCTGCCGCTGCCGCGGGAGCGCCTTGATGATCCGCCGGATCGGCTCGATGAAGCCCATGTCCAGCATGCGGTCGGCCTCGTCGAGCACCAGGACCTCGAGCGCGTCGAACCGCGCGTGCCCCTGCCCCATCAGATCGAGCAGCCGGCCCGGGGTGGCGACGATGACGTCGGCGTCGCGGCGGAGGGCGTCGACCTGCGGCCCCTGGCCGACGCCGCCGAAGATGACCGCGCCGCGGATCGAGAGGTGGCGCCCGTAGTCGCGGAAGCCCTCCCCGATCTGCAGCGCCAGCTCGCGGGTGGGGGCCAGGATCAGCGCGCGCGGCCCCCGGGCGCCGGGCGCCCGCGGCTCCCGGGCCAGGCGGTCGAGGATGGGGAGCGCGAAGGCGGCGGTCTTGCCGGTGCCGGTCTGCGCGCACCCGAGCACGTCGCGCCCGGCCAGGAGGTGGGGGATGGCCTGCGCCTGGATCGGCGTCGGCTTGTCGTAGCCGACGTCGGCGACCGCGCGCTCGAGCGCGGGGGCGAGGTTGAGGTGGGAGAAGGCGGACGGGAGCTGGGCCCCGGCGAGCGGGGACGAAACGGCGGAGACGGTCATGGAGAGACGGGATCCTTTCGGGCGATCACGAACCGGCCTTCGGGCCTTGCGCCCTCCGTCGTCGCGACGGGAGCCTGAAGGGGTTCGTTCGATGTGTTGGCTGGCTGTCCGCTGAAACCCGCTCGGACAGCAACGCCGCCAACCGGTCCCTGGCGCGCTTCGCCCGGAGGCGAAGGCAGGACAATCTTCAAATTTGCGCGGCAAGTCTGCGCGCTCGGGGATCGATTGTCAAGCGGCTCCCCTCCCCAGCGCGGCGGTGACTTTCCCGAAACCGTGAGCTTCTCCCCTATCGGCGCCGCCACCGATCGGACTCAGATTGCACGGAGGCGGCGATGCGTCGGCACGGGCGCGCAAGGGGAGACCGTATCCGGGCCGGTGCGCCGGCGCTGGCGGCGGTCGGCCTGCTCGCGCTCGGGTGCGGGATGCCGCCCGAGCGGGCCGTCGGCGGCGTGCAGAGCGGGCAGCGGGCGGCCAGCCAGAACGTCGGTGACCCGCTCACCGCGCGGCGCGCCGCCTGCGCGTTCGCGGCCGGCGCGCTGCCGACCGAGACGCTGCCGATCACCGAGGCCCAGCGGGCGGCCATCCCCATCCGGCACGTGGTGATCGTGATGAAGGAGAACCGCTCGTTCGCTCACCTGCTCGGCGCGCTCGGCGCCTCCGGCCAGGCGGCGGTCACGGACGTCCCCGCCTCCTTCACCAACCCCGACGAGGCGGGGGCGGCGGTGGCGCCCTTCCACCTCGACACCACCTGCGTGGGCGTGAACCCGGGGCACCAGTGGGACGCCATGCACCAGCAGGTCGACCGCGGCGCGATGGACGGGTTCGTCAAGAGCGCCGCCAAGAGCACCGGCACCGACGGCCACCTGGTCATGGGCCACTACGCGGCGAGCGACCTCCCGTTCTATTACTGGCTGGCCGACACGTTCGCGATCAACGACCGCCACTTCGCCTCCGCACGCAGCGGCACCTGGCCGAACCGCGACTTCCTGCTGCTGGGGACCGCCGACGGCGTCAGGTGCAGCTACTGCGGGCTGCCCGAGCCGTCGACGCCCACCCTCTTCGACGCGCTGGACACGGTCGGCGCCACCTGGGGCGCCTACACCGACGGCGAGCCGTTCGACGGCACGCTCGGCTGGACGGCGCCGCACCCCGGCCTCTACCCGTTCAAGGACTTCCTGGCCGCGCTGGCGGACGGGACCCTCCCCGACGTCGCCTTCGTCGACGGCGTCCCGAACGTCGAGGACGAGCACCCGACCGCCGATCTCCAGGCCGGCGAGGCCTGGACGCGGGCCATCTACGAGGCGGCGGTGGCGAGCCCGCTCTGGCCCGAGCTGGCGATGGTCTGGACCTACGACGAGGCGGGCGGTTTCGCCGACGACGTGCCGCCGCCCAACGCCGCCTGCGTCGCGCGCCCCGAGAACCCGCGCGACGCCCCCTTCTTCGAGCTCGGGGTGCGCGTCCCGCTGGCGGTGATCTCGCCCTACGCCAGGCCCCACTTCGTCTCCCACGTGGCGCAGGAGCACACCGCGATCACCCGCTTCATCGAGGTGGTGTTCGGCCTCCCGGCGCTGACCGCGCGCGACGCCAACAGCGACGCGCTGCTCGACCTCTTCGACTTCACGGCGCCCGCGCTGCTGGTGCCGCCGGTGGCGCCCGACGCGGGGACCGGCGGCTGTCCGCCGTCCTGACGCGCGGGCGGCCGGGCTCTGGGATATCCTGGCGTCGTGGCAGACTGGCAACCCGACTTCGAGCGGCTGTTCGAGGCGTCCCCCGAGGTGCTGCTGGTCCTGCTGCCGGACGCGCCGCGGTTCACGATGGTGGCGGCCACGGAGGCGCGGCTGCGCGCCACCCACACCACCCGGGAGACCATCGGGCGCGGCCTGTTCGAGGTCTTCCCCGACAACCCCGACGACGCGGGCGCCACCGGCACCAGCAACCTGCGCGCCTCGCTGGAGCGGGTGCTGGCCACGCGCGCGCCCGACACCATGGCGGTCCAGAAGTACGACATCCGCGGCCCCGACGGCAGCTTCCAGGCCAAGCACTGGAGCCCCAAGAACATCCCGGTGCTGGGACCGGCCGGCGAGGTGCTCTACATCCTCCACCGGGTCGAGGACGTCTCC
>DASZVW010000080.1:0-4771 GCA_035546895.1 Polyangia bacterium | reverse complement strand
ACTGCGGCTCGTTCTGCGTCGCCCACGTCTTGACGCGGTCGCCGAGCTTGTCGCCGATGACGGCGCAGTACTCCGCGAACCAGTCGGCCGAGTCGCGGTTCAGCCAGCCCCCCTTCTTGTACAGCACCTGCGGGTAGTCCCAGTGGAAGATGGTGCAGAACGGCTCGATCCCGTGCTTGCCCAGCTCGTCGAGCAGGCGGCTGTAGAAGTCGAGCCCCTTGGGGTTCGAGGCGCCGACGCCGTTCGGCAGCACGCGCGGCCAAGAGATGCTGAAGCGGTACGCCCTGGCGCCCAGCGACTTCATGAGCGCGACGTCTTCCTTGTAGCGGTGGTAGTGGTCGCAGGCGACGTCGCCGGTGTTCCCCTCGAAGATGGCGCCCGGCTTCTTGCAGAAGACGTCCCACACCGACGGCCCCTTGCCGTCCTCGGCGGCCGCCCCCTCGACCTGGTAGGCGGCCGTCGCCACCCCCCAGGCGAAGTCCTTGGGGAACGGCGACGCCGCCGCCCCCTTGCCCGCCCCACTCTTCCCCGCCGCCCGCGCCATCCCCGCGAGCGCCACCCCTCCGGCCGAGATTCCCAGCATCGCTCGCCTGCTCAGATCGTCCTTGGCCATGTCGTCTCCTGCGCTTCGCCGCCACCCTACCACTCACGTCGCCCCGGAGACACCGCCCGTTTTCGAGGCGCCCTCTCCTCGAAACAGGCGAGCCCCGGCCCCGCCTTCGCGACCGCGACCTCATTCCGCGGGTCGAGCGCAGCGCCGCTCCGCCGCGCGGAGCGAGGGAGCTTTGGAGGGCCTCATCGCGGCAGCGATGCAGGCTCTCCATCAAGACCAACGGAGCGCAGGCCGGCTCTGCCGGCCGGAGCTCATCGCGGGGGGCGCGGGACCCTTTGAGGGTCCCGAGTAAGTTGTGAGCGCGGAAGGAATCGAACCTTCAACAAAAGGATTAAGAGTCCTCTGCTCTGCCAGTTGAGCTACGCGCCCGAAACAGAAACGGTGCAGCTACTTACGCCATCCTCGTCGGTTTCGTCAACCCCCTCTGGCCCGACGGGGATCGGCGGCCTGCGCGCCCGAGGTGAGTCGAACACCTAACCCTCGGCTTCGAAGGCCGATGCTCTATCCAGTTGAGCTACGGGCGCAGAGAACGAGGTCGGATGTTGCCGACGCGCTCCGCGGCCGTCAAGGGTTGGGCGCCGCGCCGGCCGCGCCCTTGAACCCCGGGCGCTTCGGCCGGGGGACGAAGGCGGGGTGGAGCGCGTGGAAGATCTTGTCCTTCGCCAGGTAGGGCATCCCCTTCATGTCGACCTGGGCGATCGACTGCAGGGTCGTCTCCAGCAGCGAGATGCGCCCGTGCACCGCCTCGTCGCAAACCGGGACGCCCGGCGGCTGCGTCGGGCGATCGCAGAGCGCGAGCGCGCGCTGGGCGGCCTCGAAGGCGGGCGGGCTCTCGAAGCGGTCGGCGTAGGCGATCGCCTTGACGTGGTAGAGCCGGTAGTCGTCGGGGTGGAAGCGCAGCGCGCCCGTCACCGCCGCCAGCGCCCAGTCGGGGCGGTGGCCGTCGAGGTAGATGTTGGCGGCCTCCAGGCTGGCGCGCACGTCGTCGGGGTGGCCGATCAGGATCGACTGCAGCTCGGCCACGCGCTCGCGCCGTTCGCCGTCGACGTTCAGCGCCGGCTTCACGGTGGCGTCCGGCCGGGGCATGAGGAGGATCGTCCCCAGCAGCACGAGGACGATCAGGTCGAGGATGCGCGTGACGCCCATGCCGAGGCCCCATATCTAGCGCGGCGGGTCCCGGAAAGCGAGGGCCCGCCGGCGCCGGGGCGGGCGGGGACAAAAACCACGACTGGGGAAAAAAGCCACGGCGTGGATGTACGAAACGGTGCTGAAACCCTGATGAAACCGAATGGCACCGCAAGTGCTACAGAGCCTCTCGGTTTTCTCAGGGCCGGGGCGGTTTGCAACAGCGGCAAGAGCTGTTGACGTGCAAGTTTTTTTATTCTCTCGACTCACCACGTTGACCCTGCAAGCGACGCCCGCCGTATCGAACGCTGTCGAACCCAGAAGGACTGAAGGAGGAGCCTGATGATCGTTCTCAAGATGTTGGCCGACGCATTCCACGAGGGTGGATGGGGGATGTGGCCGATCCTGTTCCTGTTGATGATCACCCTGTCGATCGTCATCGAGCGCGCCGTCTACCTGCGCCGCGCCGTCATCGACAAGGAGAAGCTGGTGGCCCTCCTCCGCTCGCAGATCTCCGCCGGGAACATCCAGGGCGCGATCAAGGTCTGCTCGGGCAACTCGACGCCGCTCACCCGCATCGTGCAGTCGGGCCTGATGCGCGCCAACCGCTCGGACGAAGAGATCACCGCCGCCATGGAAGAGGCGGGGCTGCGCGAACTGCCACAGCTCGAGAAGCGGACCGGCTACCTGTCGATGCTGGGGAACCTGGCCACCCTGGCCGGCCTCCTCGGGACCATCACCGGCCTCATCAAGGCGTTCGCCGGCGTCGCCGGCGTCGATCCCTCGCAGAAGGCGACCCTGCTCTCCAAGGGCATCTCCGAGGCGATGAACTGCACCGCCTTCGGCCTCACCACCGGCATCGTCGGCCTGGCGTCGTTCGCCTGGCTGAACGGCCGCACGCAGAACTGCCTCGACGACATCGCCGAGGTGAAGAAGAACGTCTCGAACCTGCTGTTCCAGGCCAAGGCCGCCCTGCACGGGTAACCCCGTCGCCAAACCTTTCAACCCAACGACCCACGACAAGGAGAACGAGAAAATGTTTTTGATGGAGCACTTTCAGGAAGGCGGCTGGGGTATGTACCCGATCCTCCTGCTGTTCGGAATCACGGTGTACGTCGCCCTCGAGCGCTACATGTACGTGTCCAAGTCCAAGGTCGACGTGGACAAGCTGATGTCGCTCCTCAAGTCGCAGATCGTGTCCGGGAACATCCAGGGCGCGATCAACACCTGCCAGGCGAGCGTCGCCCCGGTCACCAAGATCATCGCCGCCGGCCTCCGGCGCGCGGGTGGCTCCGAGGTCGACATCCAGCAGGGGATGGACGAGGAGGCGCTCCGCGAGCTGCCGAAGATCGAGAAGCGGACCGGCTACCTGTCGATGCTGGGGAACCTGGCCACCCTGGCCGGCCTCCTCGGGACCATCACCGGTCTCATCAAGGCCTTCGCCGGCGTCGCCGGCGTCGACCCCTCGATGAAGGCGACCATGCTCTCCAAGGGCATCGCGGAGGCCATGAACTGCACCGCGTTCGGCCTCGGCACCGGTATCTTGGGCCTCGCCACCTACGCCATCCTGAACGGCATGACCCAGCACGTCCTCGACGGCATCAACCAGGCGACCGTCGAGACGTTGAACCTGGTCGTCGCCGGCCGCGGTGGCGAGCAGCAGCAGCACTACTAGGCCGCCCACCCGAGAGGATCAACACCGATGGGCGTCTCAGTCGAAAGCGGCGGCAAAAGCGGAAAGAAATCCGTCAATGCCGACCTGAACCTGGTCCCTTACATCGACCTTCTGACGTGCATGGTGGCGTTCCTCCTCATCACCGCGGTCTGGTCCCAGCTGGCGCGCCTCGAGGCGCACCAGAAGGGGCAAGGCCAGGCCGGTGAGGACACGCCACCCGAGAAGGTCTTCAAACTGGTCGTGCTGGTCAACGACAGCGGCTTCAACCTGGTCGCCGATCAAGACCAACAGCCCATCCCCAAGAAGGGCGACAGCTACGACTACGAGAAGCTCGGCGACGAGCTGAAGAAGATCAAGGACACGCACGCCGACAAGACCGACATCCAGGTCGCCTCCGACGACTCGATCAAGTTCGAGATCCTGGTGAAGACCATGGACACGGCGCTCTCGGCGCGTTTCCCGGACATCTCACTCATCGACTCCGGCGGCGCCGGAATCTGACGACGGAGCGCGAACCACATGCCTATCCATCCTCCGCACCCACACCTCTACAAGTCGGTCAACCTCGAGGTGGCGAAAGCCAAGCTCGGGCACGCCGGCCGCAAGAGCACGTTCGCGGCGCTCAACCTGGTGTCGTACATCGACATGATGACGATGCTGGTCCTCTTCCTGCTGATGTCCTTCTCGGCGACGGGCGAGATCCTGTTCGTGCAGAAGAACATCGTGCTCCCGGACGCCCAGAACTGGACGGACCTGGAGCGCGCGCCGGTCATCGGCGTCAGCAAGGACGTCGTCACCCTCGACGGCTCGCAGGTCGCGACGGCCGACGATCTCATGAAGGACAACGCCTCGGGCGACTTCAAGATCGCCGACCTGCACGACAAGCTGGTGACCCTGAAGAACAACTACAAGCTGCTTCACCCCAGCGAGGAGTTCAACGGGATCGCCATCATCCAATCGGACAAGAACGTCGAGTTCAAGATGCTGAAGAAGATCATGTACTCGGCGGCCGTGGCCGGTTACCAGAACGTCAACTTCGCGGTCAACCCCAAGACCAAGGGCGGCGGCGCAGCGCCCGCCCCCTAGTCTCCTCACCGCACCCATCGAACCCGGGCGGCCGGCTCCTCGCGGAGCCGGCCGTTTGTGTTTGGGGCGCCCTCGAAGCTCCCGCTCGTGCTTTCGCACGGACGCGCGGTGAGTTACGCTCCCAGCTCCCTTTCCCGCAGTTCCTGTCCCAAGGAGACGCCATGCGCACCCAGCTCACCGCCGTCCTCGCCGTGACTCTGGCTCTCGGAGCTCTCGCCTGCCAGGGCGACCCCAACGACCCGATGACCTGGGCCAAGCAGCTCAAGGATCTG
>DASZVW010000079.1:0-5158 GCA_035546895.1 Polyangia bacterium | reverse complement strand
TTGCCCGCCATCTCCGGGCGCGCGCCCGGCGCGTGGGTGAAGCGCTCCACCGCGGCGTTCACGTCGCGGGCGAGGCCGCCGTACTTGCCGCCGTACCGGTGGTCGTCGATCTTCTGGACGTCGCCGGCCGCCAGCTTCTGCAGGTCGCGCCGCAGCTTGCCGAGCGGCGCCTCGACCTCGATCCGCTGCAGGAAGAGGCCGATGGCGATCATGGCGAACGTCACCACCGTGAGCGGGACCCAGGGGAAGGTCCCCCACTTGAGGTCGTTGGAGCTGACGTTGGCCAGCAGCGCCCCCAGGTCGTTCTTGGCCGGCTGCACGCCGATGACCGCGTAGTAGGCCTGCTGCTCGCCGGCCTGGCCGGGGAAGGGGGCCGCCACCGCCAGCAGCTTGTCGCTGCCGGCGGTCAGCGGCAGCGCCGGCGTCCGCTTGAGCTCGGCGATCTCCGCGGTGTGCTGGGCGACCAGATCGGGGAGCGCGTCGAGGTCGCCCGGCCCGCGCGAGCTGGCGATCACCTTGCCGCGCAGGAGCAGCGCCACGTCGACGTCGAGGTTCTTCTTGAGGTGCTCGACCAGCCCCGAGCCGGTCTCGGCGGCGACGTAGATCGCGCCCACGATCCGGTCCTTGTTCTTCGACAGCACCGGGGCGCCGGCGACTCGCTCGAGCTTGCCGTTCATCCCCCAGACGTCGTCGGAGAGGTAGCCGCGGAGCGCGTCGGCCACCACCTCGATGCCGCCGATGAAGTCGCCGTACTCCTTGTCGTTGTCGCCGACCCGGGCGATGACGCGCCCCTTGTTGTCCATGGCGACGATCTGATCGACGCCGCTGGAGGCCAGGTCGGGGATCAACGTGTGGAGGCGGTCCTGGATGGTGCGGTGGATGACGTTGTACTCGCCGGTGCCGCGCGAGGTGGCGTCGAGCGACTCCGAGAGGATGGCGTCGCGCCCCAGCTTGGCGACCCGGTCGATCCACTTGTGGGCGTCGACCTTGAACATCTGCTCGGCGGCGTACTGGGCGCGATCGAGGCGCTGCCCCTCGAGCGACGCCAGCTTCTGCACCGCCGGCCGCGGCGCGACCAGCGCGAAGGTGACGGCCACGGCGCAGCCGAGCGCGATCAGGATGAACCAGATCTTCGATAGGAACATGCGGGACCTCTGCCTCGGGGCCGCCTGTTACTCGGCGGGCTCTTTCTCTTTTTCGTCCTTCGCGCCGGGAGCCGCGACGTTCACCACCAGCTCGTCCTTCGAGCCGGTGTCGACCTCCTGCTCGGCCGCCCACCGGCCGCGCGTCCAGACCTTGAGGTGGGCCTTGCCGTCCGGGGCGCCGGCGATCGAGAAGCTCCCCTTCTCGTCGATGGTCGAGAAGAAGGGGGAGTCGACGATGATCACCGAGATCAGGATGTGCGGGTACTCGGCGTCGTGGATGGCGTAGCCGCCGGGGGCGTCGAACTTCACGCGCCGGGTGGCGCCGGGCGGCAGCTGCTCGAGCGGCATCACCGACGGCGTCTCCGGCGTCGAGAGATCGAGCCGCACCTTGCCGGTGTTCTTGATCTCCACCACCGAGCCGGGGCCGCTCACCACCATGCGCGGGTGGGCGTCGAGGCCGCCCATCTCGACCGTCACCGTGCGGGCCGGCGGCGGGTGGGCGCCGTTGACCTTGTCGAGGACGACGACGGTCTCCATCTTGGCGCCGCCGGTGTTCGAGACCGGGACGTTGCCGTTCTCCAGGCGCCAGTAGCCCTGGTAGAGGCGGGTCGAGCGGGACGCGACGGGCATCTTGACCGTCCCCTTCAGCGTCCCGGCCGCCGCGGGCGCGCCCAGGCCGAGCGCCAACGTGACGGCGAGCGCGAAGCTGACAGCGGGGAGAAAGACGCGGGGAAGGGTCCGCAGGGTCATCGTCCGACGGCTGAAAACGCGAAACGAGGCCGCAGGTTAGCTTGGGCCTTTCCCCGCTGTCAACGAGTCAATCCGCCCCGCCGAGTCGTTTGGGATCCGGCGTGGAGGTGGGATGTTGACCTCCATCGACGTCGCGGACCAGGCGCGCGGGGACGCCGAGCGCGATCCCCTCGCGCCGCAGCCGCGCCAGCAGCCGCTTGCGCACCTCGTGGCCCGCGGGTCCTTGCGACTCGACGTCGGCGACTTGCAGCCCGCAGCTCCAGACCTGCCCGGCGTCGGTGAGATCCACGAGCCGCGCGACCGGGTTTCCCCCGATGAGCTTGGGGAGCTCGGCGGCGGCGCGGGCGAGCTCGTCGTTGAGGCAGGCCTCCACCGCCACCGGCTCGGCGGCGGGCGCCACCACCACGTTGACCGCCATCCCCACCGGCGAGGCCGGCAGGTGGAAGTTGGTGAGGATCGCCTGCGACAGCTTCTGGTTGGGGACGATGACGGTGTTGTTCTTCAGCGTCCGCAGCCGCGACGAGCGCCAGCCGATCGACTCCACGTACCCCTCTTCCCCCTGGGCGTCGTTGATCTTGATGTAGTCGCCGGCGCGGACCGGGCGATCGGCCAGGAGGTAGAGGCCGGCGAAGAAGTTGGCCAGCGTCTCCTGCAGCGCCAGCGCGACCGCCAGCGAGCCGACGCCCAGCGTGGTGACCAGCGGGGCCACGGGGACGCCCAGCGACTCGAGCGCGGTGATGACCGCCAGCGCGCCGACCAGCAGCCGGACCGAGACCCGCGCCACCCCCACCGCCGGGCTCATCGACGGGTTGCGGGTCACGATCTCGGTCACCGCGGCGACGGCGATCCGCGAGACCACCAGCGCGCAGGCCAGCACGAACCCGAGGTCGAGCGCGCCGGAGAACCAGCGGCCGAGCCGCCCCGGCAGCCCGATGTCGGGGATCCAGAGCAGCCCGCCGATCACCACCGCGCAGGCGACCGGGATGGCCAGCACCGGCGGGCTCGACAGCCAGCGCGCCGAGGCCACCCGCACCAGGCGCGCGGCCAGCGCCGCCAGCAGCACCAGCGCCAGCACCAAGATCGGCAGCACGATCTCGGGCGGCGCGCCGAGATCGATTCCCGCGAGCCGCATGGTCCGAGGTTTCGTATATCCTTTTTCGGACCGATGAGCACCAGGCCAGGCAAGACCCTCGAGACCTTCCCCAACCCCAAGCCCGAGCGCGACTACGAGATCCGCTTCGAGTGCCCGGAGTTCACCTGCCTCTGCCCGAAGACCGGCCAGCCCGACTTCGCGGTCATCCACGTCGAGTACGTCCCCGACGCGCTCTGCGTGGAGCTCAAGTCCTGGAAGCTCTACCTCTGGTCGTACCGCGACGAGGGGGCCTTCCACGAGGCGGTGACCAACCGGATCCTCGACGACCTGGTGGCGGCCACCCGGCCCCGGCGCGCCCGGATCACCGCCGTGTTCAACGTCCGCGGGGGGATCACCACCACCGTGGTGGCGGCGCACCCGGGCGTCTGAGCGCCGGGGCGCCTGATCGGGCGGCGGCTATCGGCGCTTCTTCTTCCCGCCCTTGGCCTTGGCGGCCGCCTTCTTCCCGCCCTTGCCGGGCTTCCCGGCGGGCAGGGCGTCGCCTTCGGTGGTGGCGACGGCGGCGGTGGCGGCGGGGGCGAGGTCGGCGGCCGACTGGTTCTGGATGATCGCCTCGGTCACGCGGGTCTCGCCGAGCAGGTCGCGCGCGCCGGGCAGGCGGACCGCCTTCTCGTCGTGCTCGATCTGCTGATCGAGCTTGTCGATGCAGGCCTTGCAGTCCCTGGTCCCGAGCCGCGCCAGGCCGAACAGGATCGCCTGGTGGACCGGGTAGCGGTCCTGGGCCAGGGTGGTGATCGGCTTGAGCGCCGCCAGCAAGAGCGGCAGCCCCTGCTTGGAGTTGCCGGAGAAGGCGATGGCGAAGGCGGCCTTCTCGGCGCGCGTCCACGAGGGGTCGTTCAGCGTCTTGCCGTAGCAGGCCAGATCGTCGCCGCACTCCTTGGCGACCTGCATGCGGTCGAGCGCCATCCCGAACACGCCCTGGGCCGCCGACTCGCCGTCGACCATGGCCTTGAAGGCGTCGTAGCTCTCCTTGCCGGCGATGCGGGCGCAGGCGATGGCGGCGCTGGCGCGCAGGTCGGCGGCCGTCTCCCCCTCCGCGGTCTTGACGTTGCCGTTCTTGGCGATGTCCATCAGGACCGGCACCGCGCGGCGGTCGCCCGAGAGGTAGAGGGCGTCGGCGGCCGAGGCGCGCTCGGCCGGATCGACCTTGGTGTCCTTGAGGTCGGCCAGGATGGCGTCCACCGCCGGCGGGGTGGCGATGTAGCCGAGCGCGATGAGCGCGTAGCGCCGCTCCGAGCCCTGCGCCTTCTTGTGCAGCAGCTCGATGAGCGAGGGGACCGCCTTCTTCGCGCGCAGGTCGCCCAGGATGAGCGCCGCCTTCTTGGGGATGACGCCCGGGGTGGTCTCGTCGAACTTGTACTGGGTGGCCATCTGCTGGACCTCGGCGTTCTTGCCGTGCATCAGGTCGAGCAGCGGATCGACGGCCGGGGCGCCGGTGCGGACCAGCGCCAGGCGGCACTCCTGGAAGATGTCGGTCCCGCGGCCGGTCATGAAGAGCCCCTTGATGAGCGCGGGGATCGCCTGCGGGTCGCGGAACTCGGCCAGCCCCAGCGCCGCGCGCTGGTTGAGCAGGAAGTCCTGCTCGTCGGCGGAGGTGGTCAGGATCTTCATCAGCGTGGGGACCGCCCGCTTGTCGCCGATCTTCACCAGCGCCCGCATTGCGGCCAGGCGGGTGCTGTTGGCGCGCGACTTGATCGGCAGCGGCTTCTCGGCGGCGGCGATCAGCGCCGGCACCGCGTCGGTGGCCTTCATCTCGCCCAGCACGCCGGCGGCGATGGTGGCGCGATCGAAGTCGTCGTCGCTGTAGTCGAGCGCCGCGATCATGAGCGGCTTGGTGCGCGGGTCCTGGTAGCGGGCCAGCGCCTGCAGGAACTCGGGGCGCTTGGCGTCGTTGTAGAGGTCGATGAGGGCGGGGACGGCCACGCGGGCCTTCTCGACGTCCATGTCGGCCAGGCGATCGAGCGCCTCCTTCTGGACGCGCAGATCCTTGAGCTGCTTGGCCCAGGTCATCGGATCGTTGGGGTCACCCTGGCAGGCTAGGCCTCCCAGGACCAAGGTCACGGCGAGGGCGGCGGTGAGCTGGGTGCGCATGGCATCTCCTTAGCGAACA